>CAZCDD010000028.1:0-10818 GCA_964497405.1 uncultured Hydromonas sp.
GTGAACACAATCACCGGAATTTTTTCGCCGTTGACTTCGCGGTTCAGTTGCGCCACGACCTGACGCATATACGATAGAGAGAACTCTTGATAGCATTGGTGCGACAGCGAGCCGCCCCAAGTGTCAAACAGCATCACGGCTTGCGCACCGGCGGCGATTTGCGCGTTCAGATACGAAGCGGTGGCGTGGGCGTTGACCGAAAGGATATGGTGCAGCAGGTCTGGGCGCGAATACATCATGGTTTTGATGGTGCGAAAATCGCTGGAGCTGCCGCCTTCTACCATATAGCAGGCGATGGTGTATGGGCTACCGGCAAAGCCGATCAGCGGCACGCGACCATTGAGCGTTTTGCGAATTTGCGTCACTGCGTCAAATACATACTGCAACTTTGCCATGTCGGGTACTTCAAGACGCTGGACATCCACCTCATCACGCAGCGGGCGATCGAACTTCGGCCCCTCATTTTGTACAAAACGCAGCCCCAAACCCATGGCATCGGGCACAGTCAAAATGTCGGAAAACAAAATCGCGGCATCCAAGTTGTAGCGATCAATGGGTTGAACCGTCACCTCGGTGGCCAATTCGGGGTTCTGCGCCAGTTGCATGAAGCTGCCGGCTTGCGCGCGTGTGGCGCGGTATTCCGGCAGATAGCGACCCGCTTGGCGCATCAGCCATACGGGCGTGTATTCGGTGGGTTCGCGGCGCAGAGCGCGCAAGAAGGTGTCGTTTTGCAGCGGAGCAAATGAGGTCATAAAGCCGGCTTTCTCGTGAGTCAATGAGTGTAATAAGCTGTTTTCGCAGCATAAAGTCACATTGTACCAATGTCTGCTGCGTAAATTCAAAAACTGTGTGCGGTAAACGTTTGACGGTAAAGCCGATGGCATCGGTGGCTGCGCAATGCTGGTATTTTTGAGTACAATGGTACTGTTCTTGCAATGAATAACGGATTTTGATGAAAGGAAACACCATGAGCGAACACACTTATGCGGTCAGCGGCATGACCTGCCAGCACTGCGTGCAAAATGTGCAAAACAAATTATCTGCGGTCGAAGGCGTGCAATCGGCTCGTGTGCAACTCCTGCCACCGCGTGCGGTGGTCAACGGCTCGGCGCCGTTGTCTGCTTTGCAGAGTGCTTTGGCAGACACCAAATTTACGATTGCTGCGCTGTAATCGGCGCGAAGCAAACGCATTAAAAAAGGGTGCTCGCGCACCCTTTTTTAATGTGCAAAGACGCGGTTATTTCTTCGCTGTCCAGCCGTCTTTCAAACTGACAATGCGGTTGAACACCAACGCGCCGGCTTGGCTGTCTTTGCGATCGGTAACGAAGTAGCCGTGACGCTCGAATTGGAAATGCGTTTCCGGCGCAGTGTTGGCCAGCCCGCTTTCCACGAAGCCGCGACTGATGTGTTTCGAGTCGGGGTTGAGCGCCTGCAAGAAATCCTTGCCGCCCGCATCGGGGTGCGGGTCATTGAACAGGCGATCGTACACGCGGATTTCGCACGGGATGGACGATGCGTCGGACAGCCAATGGATGTTGCCTTTGACTTTGTAGTTATTCGAGCCTTCGGTGCCGCTTTTTGAATCAGGGAAATAGTTGGCGTGTACGGCGGTGACTTCGCCTGCGTCGTTGGTATCAAAACCCGTACATTCGATCACGAAACCGTGGCGCAGGCGTACTTTATTACCCACAAACAGACGGAAAAATCCCTTGACCGGCTCAACCATGAAGTCATCTTGCTCGATCCAAAGTTCGCGCGCGAAGCTGAATTCGCGCTGTCCCATTTCTGGATGATGCGGGTGCACGGGGGCGTGGCACAGCTCGGTTTGACCTTCGGGGTAGTTGTCGATAATCAGCTTCAAAGGTTTCAATACTGCCACGGCGCGCGGTGCCTTCACGTCCAAATCGTCACGCACGGCTTGCTCAAGCACGCTCATGTCAATCCATGAGTCGGCTTTGGACACGCCAATACGGTCGGTGAACAAACGCAGACTTTCTGGTGTAAAGCCACGGCGGCGAATGCCGACTAGGGTCATCATGCGCGGGTCGTCCCAGCCATCGACGTGGTTTTGTTCGACCAGTTGCAGCAGTTTGCGTTTGCTGGTGATGGCGTAGGTCAGGTTCAGACGCGCGAATTCGGTTTGCTCCGGCAGCGGTTGTTCAAATACGCCGACCTCGACCAAACGCTCCAGCACCCAGTTGTACAGCGGGCGGTTGTTTTCAAATTCGAGCGTGCACAGTGAGTGGGTGATTTTTTCCAGCGCGTCAGAGATGCAGTGGGTGAAATCGTACAGCGGATACACACACCACGCATCACCGGTGCGGTGGTGGTGCGCGTAGCGAATGCGGTAGATCACCGGATCGCGCATGACGATGAAGGAGGCTGCCATGTCAATTTTCGCACGCAGCACATGTGCGCCTTCGGGGAACTCGCCCGCACGCATACGGCGGAGTAGATCGAGGCTCTCGGCCGCCGGACGTTCGCGGTACGGCGAGTTTTGACCGGCTTCGTGCAGTTGACCGCGTTGCGCGCGGATGGTGTCTGCGTCTTGCGAATCAATATAGGCGTGGCCGGCTTCGATCAGTTTTTCGGCGAATTGATAAAGCTGTTCAAAGTAATCCGAGGCGTAGTACAAATGCTCGGTGCCGTTGGCATCGGTCCAGTCAAAGCCGAGCCAGTGCACCATATCTTTGATCGCATCGACGTACTCGGTGGATTCTTTTTCAGGGTTGGTGTCGTCAAAACGCAGGTGGCAGCGACCGCCGTAGTTTTGCGCCAGACCGAAGTTCAGACAGATACTTTTGGCGTGGCCGATGTGCAGGTAGCCGTTGGGCTCTGGTGGGAAACGGGTGATGACGGTCGGCAGCGGCTGACCTTGTGCATCTGTGCGGTGGGCGTATTTGCCTGCCGCCGTTTCCGCATCGATTTTCTGACGAATAAAGTTGGATACGGTGTCGTTGTCTGGGGTGTGGTTCGTTGGAACGTGGGGCATAATGACTTTCTAATAAGTTGCGTGCTTGTGTCGATTAAGGCGAATTGAATTAGTGCTGTGTCGGCTGCTGAGTCGCCGCGTGAGCCGTGCCCAGCTGCATCGGTGTGCTGTTGAGCGTGCGGATGTGCTGCTTGATCTGCGCGATTTCATAGGTGCGCATCACTTGGTCTAAAAACGGCTGCGCTTGCTCGGCGGAGGCTTCGAGGATTTTGGCTTTGACCGGCAGAATTTGTGCCTGTTGCATGGAAAATTCGTCCAAGCCCATGGCCAGCAGCAGGCGCGTGAGTTTGGCATTGCCCGCCATTTCGCCGCAGACGGAGACGGGTTTGTTTTCGCGTTGCGCCGCGCGGATGGTGAACAGGATCAATTGCAGCACGGCCGGATGCAATTCTTCGTACAAATGAGCCACGTCTGCGTCACCGCGATCGACCGCAAGGGTGTATTGGGTCAAGTCGTTGGTACCGATGGAGACGAAATCCAGATGCGGCAGCAGGGCGTGCAGAATCAATGCGGCGGATGGGATCTCTATCATCACACCGATGGGGAGCTGCTCGTTAAACGGAATATTTGCATCGCGCAGTTGTTTGCGGGCTTTTTCGATCAGGTGCAGGGTTTGTTGCAATTGCTCCACGCCGCTGACCATCGGAATCAGTAATTTAATCGCGCCATAGTGTGAGGCACGCAAAATCGCTCGAATCTGCGTGAGAAACATTTTCGGGTTGGCCAGACAGTAGCGCACGGCGCGCAAACCCAAAGCGGGATTCATCGGTGTTTCGTAGTCGTCGGTGGACAGGGCTTTGTCTGCGCCGATGTCCAGCGTACGGATGGTGACGGGTTTGCCGTCCATCAAGGTCGCGGCGGTTTTGTACACATCGAACTGCTCGGCTTCGTCGGGCAGGTCTTTGCGGTTCATAAACAGGTATTCGGTACGGAACAGCCCCACGCCGTCTGCGCCCATGGCTTTGAGGCGCGGGATGTCGGAGGGGGATTCGATGTTGGCCATCAGCTTGATCGGCATGCCTTCGAGGGTCACGGTGTCGCGTCCGATGAGTTGCGCCAGAAGCTGCTCGTGTTCAATCTGTGCTTGCTGAACTTGACGGTAGTGCGTGAGAATCAGCTCGTCGGGGTTGACCAGCACCACGCCGTTGACCCCATCGACGATCACCCATTCATTTTGACGGATGATGGCGCGTGCTTGTCCCGTGGATACCACAGCGGGCAAGCCCAAACCGCGCGCGACGATGGCGGTGTGGCTGTTGGGCCCGCCGGTATCTGTGATGAAGCCGCCAAGCGAGCGGCCTTTGAATTGCAGCATGTCCGCCGGTGCGATGTCGTGCGCGACCAGTATCATCTCGGTATCGAAGGCCTGCGGAATTTCGCACACCAAGCGATTGCGCTCGCGCAGTGCGCTCATGATGCGCGTGCCGACCTGCATCACGTCCTGTTTGCGTTCGCGCAGGTAGTCGTCTTCGAAGGCGTCAAACTGCGCCATCAGCTCGTGGACTTGTTCGGACAGCGCCCATTCGGCATTGTAGCGTTTTTGGCTGATCAGATCCTGCGTGGTTTTAACGATCAATTCGTCTTGCGCAATCATGCTGTGTACGCTGAGCATGGCGCTCATCTCCACCGGCGCATCGTCGTCCAATTGATTTTGCAGTTCGTTGAATTCGTTTTGTACGGTTTGAATCGCCGCGTGCAGGCGTGCCAGCTCATCCTCGATTTGATCGGCAGAAATGAGGAAGTGCTGCGCCTCTAAGCTGACGTGCGAGAGCAGATGCGCTCGTCCGATCGCAACTTTTTCGCTGACACCGATGCCGTGGATGCTGAAGGTCACTGCCGTATCCTTGCGGGGCGTGCGTTATTCGTCTTCGCCGAATTTATTGGCAATGATGGCCAATACCGCGTCCAGCGCTTGTTGCTCGTCTTCGCCATCGGCTTCGATGGTCACGGTCGAGCCGATGCCGGCGGCCAGCATCATCACGCCCATGATGGATTTGGCATTGACACGGCGGCCATTGCGGGTGATCCACACGTCGCTTTTGAACGGGGTAACGGTTTGGGTCAATACACCCGATGCGCGTGCGTGTAGGCCCAGTTTGTTGATGATGGTCGTTTCTGCCTGTACCATGGTGTTCCTTATCTCTATAGTTCAATCGTTCGATCGTGTTCAATCGGTCAATTTGTCTGTCGCCGCTTCATGTGCTTCATGCGGCCGCTCGTAGGCAAATAATCCGCGCTGTCCGCCCTCAATCGCCTTTTGCGCCAGTTCGGCCAACGGTAGCTGGCGGTAGTTTACCGCACGCAGCAAGGTGGGCAAACTCACGCCATAAATCAGTTCGGTATGCGGGTGCTGATCGATCAGACGCACCGCGCAGTTCGCCGGTGTAGCGCCGCACATATCGGTCAATACCAGCACGCCATCGCCGCTATTGAGCGTATCCACTGCTTGCATGGCGCGCTCGGCGACTTGATTGACGTTCTCATCGGCCTGTACATCCAGTGCCAGAACAGCCTCGGGTACTTGTTTGTACACGTGCTCTAGGGTTGCCAAAAATGCTTGTCCAAGCGGGGCGTGGGTAATGATTAAAATTCCAACCATAATATGCGCTATTAACCGTCTCTATCACAGATATGTGGTGGTTTTCGCACAACGCAAGGGCGCGCGCATCAACCACCAGCCTATCGAACACTGTATTTTAGCCTGAAACCGCGTGCGCGTGAACTTTATCCGCCGATATGACGCGGTTTTTTCTGGAAAATCAAATTGTTGGCCGGTCTGCGCGGGCGAAGGTGGGCGGTGATGCTTTGTGCGTCTGGTGGGCTGCTTGACTGTGCAATCTGGCGCAGATATGGAATAATGCGCCTGCCATCACTTCCAACCATCTTATGAGCGCTCAAAACTCCTTTTTAACCGATTTAACCGACGCGTGGCCGCAAAATCCGAATATTCTCAGTCGCCAAACCGATATTCACGAGGATTTGCCGCGCTTATTGGCGCGTCATCAGCCCCATGCGTTTCAAAAACCCTATACAGATTATAACCGCGCGGCGTTTGCGCAGTTCATGCAGGCATGGGCGGCCAGCCAGTGGGCGCCGCTGATCGTCGATGCCGGTTGTGGTGTGGGCGAGTCCACGTTGCATATCGCGCGGGCGCATCCGAATGCGTTTGTGGTCGGCGTGGATCAGTCGGAAGATCGGCTGACGACGCAAAAAAGCTGGTGGCGCGACGAGTGGCCGAGCAATTTTGTTTGGATACGCGCGGATTTGGTGGATTTTTGGCGGTTGCTGCACGAGGAATTGGCGCGACGCGGTGAGCGACTGTACAAACATTTCATCCTCTATCCGAATCCGTGGCCGAAAATCGGTCATCTGCAACGACGCTGGCACGGTCATGCGGTGTTTCCGACGATTGTGGCTTTGGGTGGAACGCTGGAATGCCGCAGCAATTGGCCGGTGTATGTGCGCGAATTTGCCTTTGCCGTTCAACATGCTACGGGGCGGGCGCCGGAGGAATGCGCGCCGATGCAGGTAACGGAGCCGATCACGCCGTTTGAGCGCAAATACCAAAGTCGCGGTGAGCCCTTGTTTCGGGTGCGTTTTGCGTTGAATACGCAGACCTCGGCTTAGCCCTCAGTCATCAGGATTATTTGCGCAACGCGCGTAATGAGCCTACAATGTCGCTGTTCATTTTTTACACAACTGATTGAAATAGGCACATCATGGCACACACAAATGCATACGACGTGATTATTATTGGTGCAGGCCCTGCGGGCTTGAGTCTGGCGCGCTCTTTTGCCGATACGACGCTCAAAGTGGCGATTGTGGATCCGGCATCGACGCAGACGCTGAAAAATCCGCCGCCGGATGGTCGTGAAATTGCCTTGACGCATTACTCCAAAGAGTTGTTGCAAGCCATGGGTGCGTGGGACGCTGTGCCGGAAGGTGAGATTTTTTACCTGCGCGCGGCTAAAGTGGTTGATGGCACGTCGCCGTTTGAACTGCATTTTGAAACGCCCGAAAAAGCGCGGGGCAAGCCGACCGATACCTTGGGCTATCTGATTTCCAATCACCACATTCGCCAATCGATCTACGAGCAAGTCGAGCACCAAAGCAATCTGACTTGGTTCACCGAGCAAAAGGTGCAAACCGTCGGTGGTACGCCCGAGCAGGCGCACGTGGTTTTGGCTTCTGGTGAAAAATTAACTGCGGCGTTGGTCGTGGCAGCGGATTCCCGTTTCTCCACCACGCGCCAGCAGATGGGCATCCCGGTGGATATGCACGATTTTGGTCGCACCGTGATTACCTTGCGCATTGAGCACACTGCGAGCAACGAAAATACCGCATTTGAGTGCTTCCACTATGGCCGCACCTTGGCGATTTTGCCTTTGACCGAAAATCTATCCAGTGCGGTGATTACCATCGACACGCAATTGGCGCACACCGTGCAGGATTTGGATGATGAGGCACTGGCGCAAGACATCGCCGAGCGCGTCAATCACCGTCTGGGCGACGTGAAGGTGGTGAGCCAACGCTACCGCTATCCGCTGGTGGGCACACACGCGCGTCGTTTTTACAGCACGCGCTTTGCCTTGGTCGGCGATGCGGCGGTCGGTATGCATCCGGTGACCGCGCACGGATTTAACCTCGGTTTGTCCAGCCAAGCGATTTTGAGTGATTTGGTCAAATCCGCGCATCGTCAGGGACGCGACATCGGCGCGCCGACTTTACTGCAACAATATGATCGCAAACACCAGCTCAAAACCCGTCCGATTTACCACGGCACGAATTTCGTGGTGAAATTATTCACGACCGAAACGCCGCCAGCAAAATTGCTGCGCACCGCCGTTTTGCGTGTGTCGGATGCGCTGATGCCGGTGAAAAAATTAATCAGCCATCAATTGACCGGTTGATGAACGGTTTACTCGTCGGGTTCAATCTGCGCCAGTCAGCGAAATACACGCTGGTTGGCGCATTTTTATTGGGTGCGTGTGGCGCGGCTCGAGCCACTGCGCCGTTGTGTGACAGCGTTCAAACCGAACAGATACGCCACAGCACCGATACCTCGGATTTAAATTTAAAGTGTTCGCTCACTTTGTCGGCGGACGCTGTCATTGCGCGGCGCGTGGTGATCGAGGGTGAAGAGGCTTCGGAGGTAGCGCTCGATTGTGCCGGCGGGATGATCGCAGCGCCGGAAGCCGAGCCGTATTCGCTGCTGATACGCTCACGGCGCAATCCGGATGGCTCATGGTCGGTACCGCTGGCTGTGCAGGTGAAAAACTGTACCATCGTTGGCGGTACGCGCATCGTGGGCATGGGGATCAATGGTCAGGCGCAAGCGGTGCGCGAGTCGTCATTGAGCGCGGGGCATACCGAGCGCGCGCAGGCGGCTGCGCCTGCCTACACGCAATTCGACCATGTGGTTTTTCAGGGGCGCGGTTCGATTCCGCTGTACCTTGCGCCGGGCGTGACGCATACAACGGTGCGGGATTCTAAAGTGACGGGGCGTTCTGCTTCGACCGCGATTTATTTGGATGCGGAGTCAGCGCATACGGAATTACAGCGCAATACCATTGATGCGCAAACCCGACGTGAATTATTGGTCGTGGATGGTTCGGCGCACAATGTGATTGAGGGCAATCGCTTCGTTGCGCCACGGTTGGGCGGGATTTATGTGTATCGCAATTGCGGTGAGGGCGGGACGATTCGTCATCAAGCGCCGCAGTTCAATCGGATTTCGGGCAACACTTTTGATTATCGGCAGGGCGGCGGTTGGCGACCGGCAGTGTGGCTGGGGTCGCGCGAGGGTTGGCTGGGCTGGCGCTCGTACTGTTCGGCGGATGCGGGTTATGTACTGGGCAGCAGTGTGAACGATGGTGATTTTGCCGATCACAATACGGTTGAGGATAATGTGTGGCTCAATCGTTCGGTCTGGTGGTCAACGCTGGATTGGGGCGCGGATAATGTTTGGTCGGGGAATCGGCGCGAATAGATTGGTGCGAATGAAGTGAGTGATGGCTCACTGAGCAATGTAAAACGGCTGCGTTATATATATGACGCAGCCGTTTTTATTGGGCAGTGGTATTTAGGCTTTTTTGACGAATTGGGACTTCAAGCCCATTTGCCCGACGCCGTCGATTTTGCAATCAATGTCGTGGTCGCCATCAACCAAACGGATGTTTTTGACTTTGGTGCCGACTTTGACCACCAAGGACGAGCCTTTGACTTTCAGATCTTTGATCACGGTGACGGTGTCGCCGTCTTGCAAAATTTGACCGTTGGCATCTTTGACCACGCGGGGTGCGTCATCATCAGCGGCTGCGTCGGAAGTGAGTGGCCACTCATGTGTGCAATCGGGGCAAATGTATTGTTCGCCGTCGGAGTAGGTGTTTTCCATGCCGCATACGGGACATGCTGGGATATTTTGAGTCATATAGTTTTCCTTGTTAAGGTTAAATCGATGCGCCAGCGGCCTGCGCGGCCAATGCCAATGGGTTCGGTGTCGGCTCGGCGACTTTGCGCAGAATGTTGCGATCGGTATGGTGGAACGGTTCGCTTTGTCCTTGAATCAGCATCACGGTGTCTTCGTCATAGCCCCAAGTGCCGTCGTCGTTGAAAAAAACTTGGATGCGAAACTCTACCGTTTGGAAGGCATGCTCCAAAAACGGTGCTGAGCGGATACCAAAGCAGGGATCGTCTTGGCGTGCCAGCAGCTCGAACGCTTTGGCATCGGGTGCCACTGTGCCGCCCGCCATGACCACTTGACCGCGCGGGATGGTCAGGGTGTGAATCACCGTTTGCGTGGCTGGCTCCCACAGCCAGTAGCCCACTTGGTCGTGGTAGGTTTTGACTTGATCGGGCTTGGTGATGTGCACATGGTAGCGCAAACCATAGAGCAACTGTGGGCCGTTGGTCTGCGGATCGATCGGTTGCAACTCGATTCGTTCAACATACACTTGTTTTTTCGGGCCTTCTGCTTTGGGTTTGATGTCCAATCCGCGTTCACCCTCCCAAATCCCCGCCATCGCGGTCAGTGGGCCAAGGTTTTTTAGGGTGTCGACATCAATGGGATGAGGTTCGGTGTAAATGTCTTTGGGGAAATGGCTCATAGAGCGCTCCTGAATGTATAACAGCGTTATTTTCGCATGAAACCGACGTGCAGACCAAACATAAACCATACGCAAAAAGTGTTTTTCAGGTCTTGTAATTGCGCAAAATGCCCCCACCATTGGGCTATTATGAATTATACGAGTCGTTTGGCGCGACTTGTTTCAAGTAAAGACAGACACTATGGCAAAGAAAGATTACTACGAAGTCCTCGACGTCGCGCGCAATGCGACCGATGAGGAAATCAAAAAAGCATATCGCAAACTGGCGATGAAGTACCATCCGGATCGCAATCAGGACAATCCGTCCGCAGAGGAGAAATTTAAAGAGGTCAAAGAAGCCTATGAAATGCTCTCTGACCCCGATAAACGTGCGGCGTATGACCAATACGGTCATGCGGGCGTGGATCCGAATATGGGCGCAGGCGGCTTTGGCGGCGGTCATCCGTTTGGCGACTTTGGCGATATCTTTGGTGACATCTTTGGTGGCATGGGCGGCGGTGGTCGTCAGCGCGGCCCGCAGGTGTACCGTGGCTCCGATTTACGTTACACCATGGAAATTAGCCTAGAAGATGCAGCCAATGGCAAAGTGACGCAAATCCGCGTACCGAGCTGGGATGAGTGCGACTCATGTCATGGCTCCGGCGCAGAGCCCGGAACCAGCGCGGAAACCTGTCCAACCTGTAAAGGCCAGGGTCAAGTGCGTATGTCGCAAGGCTTTTT
>CAZCDD010000029.1:0-10796 GCA_964497405.1 uncultured Hydromonas sp.
CGTCACCGATGCGGTGAAGCAGGCTTTGGCCGTGACCAAGCGTGGTTGCGATGAGCTATTGGTGGAGGCCGAATGGGTGCAAAAACTCGCTCGCAGCGCGGCGACCGGCGTGCCGCTGCGCATCAAGCTCGGTCTGGATCCGACGGCGCCGGACATTCATTTGGGGCATACCGTGGTGCTCAATAAACTGCGTCAATTGCAGGATTTGGGTCATACCGTGATTTTCCTGATTGGTGATTTTACCTCTATGATCGGTGACCCGTCGGGACGCAATGCGACGCGTCCGCCGCTCACCCGTGAGCAAATCGAGGCGAATGCGAAAACCTACTATGAGCAAGCGAGTTTGATTCTCGATCCGGAAAAAACCGAAATCCGCTATAACTCCGAGTGGTGCGATCCGCTGGGCGCGCGCGGTATGATTCAGCTCGCTTCGCGTTACACCGTGGCGCGTATGCTTGAGCGCGAGGATTTCACCAAGCGTTACAAAGGCGGTGTGCCGATTTCCGTTCACGAATTTTTATACCCGCTGATGCAGGGCTACGATTCGGTGGCGCTCAAATCCGATCTGGAGCTGGGCGGTACGGATCAAAAATTCAATCTGTTGGTGGGGCGCGAACTGCAAAAAGAGTACGGTCAAGAAGCGCAATGCATTTTGACCATGCCGCTGCTGGTGGGCTTGGACGGTGTGGACAAAATGTCCAAGTCGAAGAACAACTACATCGGCATCACCGAAGCGCCGAATGAAATGTTTGGCAAAGTCATGAGCATTTCCGATGACATGATGTGGACGTGGTACGACTTGCTCTCGTTCGTGTCGCTCGAACAAATCGCACAGTACAAACAAGAGGTCGCCGATGGGCGCAATCCGCGTGACATTAAGGTGCTGCTGGCGCAAGAGATCGTTGCGCGTTTTCACAATCAGCAGGCGGCAGAGGAGGCATTGGCCGCGTTTAACCATCGTGCCAAAGGCGGGATTCCCGATGATATTGAAAGCGTGACGGTGAACGTGGATGCCGAAGGCATGCCGCTGGGCGCATTGCTCAAAGCAGCGGGTTTGGTCGCCAGCTCATCCGAAGGCAATCGCGCGATAGACCAAGGCGGCTGTAAAATTGATGGCGAAGCGGTCAAGGATAAGCAACTGCGTTTGGCTACAGGTGAGTATGTGATTCAAGTCGGTAAGCGGCGTTTTGCTAAAGTGACCGTGGCGCACAGTTAAATCATGATTGCATTGATCCAACGCGTCAAACGCGCATCCGTCACCGTCCATGAGCGCATCACGGGGCAAATCGAGCAGGGTTTGCTGGTACTGCTGTGTGCGGAGAAAAACGATACGCCAGCGATTGGCGCAAAATTGTTGAAAAAGGTTTTGGCGTATCGGGTGTTCTCGGATGAGGCGGGCAAAATGAATCGTTCGGTGCAAAATATCGATGGTCTTGGCAAGCACGGCGGTTTGCTGGTGGTGTCACAGTTCACGCTGGCAGCGGATACCAATAGTGGTACGCGCGCGAGTTTCACGCCGGCGGCAGAGCCGGATCTGGCCAAATTTTTGTATGAAGATTGGGTGGTGAAGGCGCGTTCGGAGCACAGCATCGTAGAGACGGGGGAGTTTGCGGCGGAGATGCAGGTCGCTTTGGTGAATGATGGGCCGGTGACGTTTTGGTTGCAGGTCAAGCCCGAGTGAGCCCGAGTGGTGAGCCCGTGTTGAAAAAAGCGTTCGAGTGATCGAACGCTTTTTTATAGGAAGAGTGCTTAAACTTTGCCGCTGATTTTCATGAACCACCAGCGCAGTCCGACGAATAGAAAGCGCCAGTCATTGAAAAACTCGGGTCTTTTGCCTTCAAACGCGTGGCCGATGAATTGAAAAATCCAGCCGATGAGGAACAGTACCCCACCGATGCGCAAGAGTGAGGGAATGAAAATGGAGAGGATGAGTAGCGCCACAGACAGTGCGACCAACGGTATGCCGAAGGTGTGTGTTAGGCGGTTCATCGGGTGTTGGTGGCTTTGCTCGTATTGTGTGATCCAGTCGGACCAAGGGCGATTGAAAAACATGGTGTCTCCTTTTGGTTTTATGCGGTGACGCGATGCTCTATGCTGCGCTGCTGGGATGCCAGCGCAGTGGTTTTACAAGGGCAGCTTGACGCTGGATCCTCTGATTTGCAAGCTGCCCTGCAAAATCAGTTTTTTGTAGGGGCGGCTCGGTGTTTCGATTCGCTGGAACAGCAATTCAATCGCAGAACGGCCGATTTCTTCTGTGGGCTGACTGATGATGGTCAACGATGGCTCAACGACGTTACCCCATGTGGTTTCGTCAAAACCGACCAGTGAAATATCTTGCGGAATGCGAATTTTCTGCGCGCGCAGTGCTTGGAATGCGCCAACGGTGATGAGGTTGTTACTGGTAAAAATACCATCTGGATGAACCTCGTGATTCAGTAGCTCCAAGGTGGTTTGATAACCTTGCTCAATCCGCGGTGCAATAAAGTGCGCGCCAAAAGGCTCCAAGCCCGCTTCGCGGATGGCTTTTTCAAATCCTTCGCGGCGGTCAAGCCCCGTGGTACTGGTGTCGCCAAATAGACCAACCAATCGGCGGCAACCTTGTTCGATCATATGTTTGGTTAACTGATAGGAGGCTGAAATATTATCCAGTAAAACCGTGTCGTAATCGGGATTGTTATCCACACGACGATCAATAATCACAAACGGGATGCTGGAGTGATATGGTTTGCGCGTGGAGCCGAACTGCTGCGTGGGTGAGAAAATAACGCCAGCGACATTTTCATCGTGCATCAAATTAAGATACAACTGTTCTTTGTCGGCGTTTTCATCGGTATTGCAGATGATGATTGAATAGCCACGTTCGTAGGCGGCGTCTTCGACTGCGCGGGCAATCGCGGTGAAAAATGGGTTGCGAATGTCGGAAACGATCAGACCAATTTTAGTGCTGGTTTGCGCACGCAGACTGCGGGCGATTAGATTGGGACGATAGTTCAGTTCGGCAATGGCGCGTAGCACCAACTCACGCTTTTCATCCGTAATATACCCCTTATTGGCAATGACACGGGAAACAGTGGCGGTGGATACTCCGGCGGCTTTTGCGACATCTTTGATACTGGCCATGGTCGATTTCAGTCAATAAAAATTGTAGTAAAAGTACATAGTGAATTTCGCCATTATAAGCGGAATGTTTGCCTTGTGAGCGCAATCATTTGGTTTTTTGAAATATATATCCTTTTGAGGGTGTTTTTGCTGAGATTCAGCGGGATTTACTCGGATATTTGGCTATTTTGCAAGAGGGTGCTGATTTTGAAAATAAATGATTTTTGCGCTCAATCCATTCCGCATTCGAATGGAAAATTGTAAAATGTGGCCATATGATGGGGCAGCAACACTATTTATGTAGCATAATGATGTAGTTGATTAAATGTGTTGACAATAAGTGTGTAATCGTTTACATTGGTATACAGCGTGAATAATGATTCATACCGTCACAAATGGAGGTGGGTATGTTGGCATTAAATCTGAATCAAGTGCGCTTGAACGCTCAAGTGCAAAGCAAGCGCGATGCGATTGAGCAGGTGGCGCAGCTTTTGGTTGATTCAGGTCATATTGATCCACGCTATATCGAGAGTATGTTGGCGCGCGAGCAAGTGGCCAACACCTATTTATGCAATGGCATCGCGATTCCGCATGGTATGCCTGATCATCATGAATTCATCCACCACACCGGCATTGCCGTGCTGCAAATCCCCAAAGGCGTGGCATGGGGGGATGAAGGCACCGTTCATCTGCTGGTTGGCATTGCGGCTAAGTCCAATGAGCACTTAGCTATTTTGCGCAAACTCACGCGCGTGGTTGCCGATGAGGAGCAAGCGCTACGCTTATCCACAACGATTGATCCCGCGGACATCATCGAGGCACTCACCGGTGCTCGTCCTGAACCTGCTCCAGCAGCATCGTTATCGGATTACTTATTGGGATTTGAAACCACGATTATCAATCCGACGGGGTTACATGCACGACCGGCTACCGAGTTGGTCAAGCTGGCCAAAACATTCGAATCCAGCATCCGCTTGCGCTTGGGCGAAGAGATGGCTGATGCCAAAAGTTTGGTTAATTTGTTGCAATTGGGCGCAGGATATGGCGCGCGGATTAAAGTATCCGCTCAGGGCGTGGATGCACAGCAGGCTTTGGCTGCATTGCAGTGCGCGATTGAACAGGGCTTGGGTGAATGCGACGAAGGCGTGCCAGTGCCGGAAGCGCCCTTGGATCGAGCACATTTACAGTGGTATGCGCCAACGACACCGATATTTGCCAGTGGGGTTGCTGCCGCTGATGGTATTGTTTATGGGCCGATCACGCAGCACATTGCGAAAAAAATTGTGGTGCAGGATGTGAAAGCCCATCCGACTTCTGAATTGATTGCGTTTGATGAGGCGGTGGGGCGTGTGCATATCGCGCTGCTCAACAATTATCGAGAGGTTAAAAACCGTCTTGGCTCGAAGCAAGCGGCGATTTTTCTCGCCCATGCGGAGTTTTTACAGGATGAGGCCTTGCTCAATGATACTAAGGTACTGATTGAACAAGAACACTGCGCGGCGTGGGCATGGCAGCAGGTCATTGACCGCCGGATAGCCCAAATCACCAAACTCGATGATGCGGTATTGGCCGCCCGAGCAGTGGATTTGAGTGATGTGGCGCAGCGCGTTTTGCGCCAATTACTGCATATCGAAGAGGCTCCGAGCATGAATGCGCAGACGCCTTCAGTGCTCGTGGCGGATGATTTAACCCCATCCGATACGGCCAATCTCGACCCCGATATGATCCTCGGATTTATCACTGCCAAGGGCGGGCCTACGTCGCATACCGCGATCATTGCACGGGCGATGGGCATTCCAGCGGTGGTCGCGGCGGGGGATGCGATTTTAGACATTGCGCCGTTTACGCCATGTATTTTGGATGGTTTTAACGGCGCTTTGTATTTGAAACCGACCCAAGTGGAGATTGCCGGCGCGCAGGCGTTGCATGATGAGGTGGAACGCCAGTTAAGCCTCAACTATGCGGAGCGAGCCAACCGTGCGATAACCACGGATGGTCAGCACATTGAAGTGTTTGCCAATGTTAATCGCGTGGCGGATGCGGAGCAAGCCATTGAATACGGCGCCGAAGGCGTGGGCTTGATGCGTACTGAGTATTTATTTTTGGAGTCTGGGCAAACCCCCAGCGAAGATGAGCAGTATCAAATCTACTGCGATATGGCGCGTGCCTTAAAAGGTCGTCCGCTGACCATTCGTACTTTGGACATTGGCGGGGATAAGCAAGTGCCGCATTTAAACCTGCCGAAAGAGGACAACTCCTTCTTGGGTATTCGCGGGATACGCTTGTGCATGGCGCGCCCCGATTTATTCGAGCCGCAGCTGCGCGCAATTTATCGAGCCGCGCGTGATGTGGGCGATGATGGAAAAATCCGCGTGATGTTTCCAATGATCAGTACCCTATCCGAAATGGAGCAGGTAAAGGCACAATGCGAGGCGATTCGTGTCTCCGTGAACGCACCGAGCATTGAACTGGGCATCATGGTTGAAGTGCCATCCACAGCCATTTTGGCCGATCAGTTTGCCAAGCAAGTGGATTTTTTCTCTATTGGTACCAATGATCTGACACAATACACCTTAGCGATGGATCGAGTGCATCCGCTATTGGCCAAGCAAGCCGACGCGCTCAATCCGGCGGTTCTGCGCATGATCGACATGACGGTGCGTGCGGCCAAAGCTGAGGGCAAATGGGTGGGAGTCTGTGGGGGTGCGGCCAGCGATGTGCGTGGCGCGGAAATATTAATCGGCTTGGGCGTGACTGAGCTGAGTATCACCGTCCCGTCGATCCCAAGCATCAAGGCGCATTTGCGTCATGTGGCGCTGCATGATTTACAAACACTGGCGCATCAAGCGCTGACATGTCGAACAGCTGATGAGGTAAGAGCATTATGAGTTTAAAAAAGCAAGAAGTGCGTACGATAGTGAAAGAACGGGATGGCAGGGTAGCGACCTTGACCACCAATCCGGCGATTGATCAAACCGTGACCTTGGATCATTTCACTCTGGGCAAAGTCAATCGCTGCCACAATATGCGCTTTGATGCGGGTGGCAAGGGCGTGAATGTTGCGCTGAGATTGGCCGATTTTGGTGTTCCAGTGGTGGCAACCGGCTTTTTGGGTGAGCAAAACACAGCCTTATTCGAGCGAACTTTTAACAATAAAGGCATTGAAGATCGTTTTGTCCGTACGGCCGGTGAAACCCGTGTGAATGTGAAAATCATTGATGTCGCCCAGCAGCAAACCAGCGATATCAATGCCGTTGGCGTCAAGCCCAATGCGGATGACATACAGGCGCTGATGGAGCAGCTCGATCAGATGGCCGCAGAGTGTGAATGGTTCATTTTGGGCGGGCGTTTGCAAAGCAGCTTGCCAACGGATTTGTACGCGCAGATGATTACTCGTTTGAAAGCCAAAGGTTGTAAAGTCATTTTGGATACCAGTGGCGAAGCACTGCGCTTGGGCTTGCCTGCCGGACCGGATGTGATGAAGCCAAATATTGACGAGCTCAGCGAACTGGTGGGTAAGCCACTCAAAGGCGTCGGGCAGATTTTGGTCAGTGCGCGTGCATTGCTCAACGATAAGACCCAATTGATCGTGGTGTCGATGGGCGGTGAGGGCGCGATGTTTGTGCGTGCGGATGAGGCGCTGATCGCTCGTCCGCCGCAAGTGGATGTGAAATCCACCGTGGGTGCGGGGGATGCGATGGTGGCGGGCATGGTGGCGGGCTTTTGCCAGCGTTTGCCTTTGGCCGAATGCGCGTCCTTGGGCACGGCGTTTGCCCTGAGCGCGATCACCAATTTTATCCGTGACTTACCGCCCAAAGATGTACTGGAGCAGTGGCAGGCGCAAGTGCTGATTGAACGATTGGCGTGAATTTAGCGACGTAGCATGGAATAATAAATACTGCAGCAACCCTGTTTGAACTCAGAGGAGGAAATTATGGCACATATCGTAGCGATTACATCTTGTCCGACTGGAATTGCGCACACCTATATGGCGGCCGAAGGTCTGGAAATCGGTGCGAAAAAGCTCGGCCACACCATCAAAGTGGAAACGCAAGGCTCGATCGGAGTGGAAAATCAATTGAGCGCCGCCGACATAGACAAGGCGGATGTGGTGATTATCGCCGCAGATACACAAGTCGATTTGAGTCGTTTTGACGGAAAAAAAATTCATGCTACCGGTAGCAAAGCCGCGATTAAAGATGGTGCGGGTCTGATTACCACGGCCTTGACATCCTCATGATGCGTGCTGTTTAAACCCTCGACACACAGGAGAGCAATATGGCAGGGCAGGGCTTTAAGGATGCCTACAAGCATTTGATGACGGGGGTGTCGTACATGCTGCCGTTTGTGGTCGCTGGTGGTTTGCTGATCGCCATCGGCTTTGCCGCGCGCGGGATTTATGCCTATGATCCTGCACTGGCCATGGATGGCTCGCCAATGACGCCGACTGCTTGGACGATATTTTGGTCACGCATTTATGCCATTGGTAAAGAAGGTGGTTTCGGCCTGATGGTGGCAATTTTGTCTGGCTACATCGCCTATTCGATTGCAGATCGTCCGGGCTTGACCCCAGGGATGATCGGTGGGATTGTGGCAGGCATCACGGGGGCGGGCTTTTTTGGCGGGATTGTCTCGGGGTTTTTAGCGGGTTATTTCACCAAATGGCTCAATACGGTGATTCAGTTACCGCGGAATTTGGCGGGGCTAAAGCCGGTGTTGATTCTTCCGCTCATCAGCACGCTGGTGGTCGGTTTGATCATGTTCTATGTGGTCGGCGTGCCGGTTGCCAGCGCACTCAAAGCCATGACCGCATGGTTGACGAGTATGCAAACGTCCAGCGCATTGGTGCTGGGCTTGATTCTCGGTGCGATGATGGCGTTTGATATGGGCGGCCCCGTTAATAAGGCCGCCTATACCTTTGCCGTTGGTCTGCTCGCCAGTCAAGTGTATACGCCGATGGCGGCGGTCATGGCGGCAGGAATGACGCCATCACTGGGTGTGGCGTTGGCGTCGTATCTATTCAAAAATCGCTTCTCCGAACAGGAGCGCAAAGCCGGTAGCGCCGCAGCAGTACTCGGTATTGCATTCGTGACCGAAGGCGCGATTCCGTTCGCTGCGCGTGACCCTCTGCGCGTGATTCCATCATTGATGACCGGTTCTGCTGTAGCGGGGGCCTTGTCTATGGTGTTCGGTGCGAAATTACATGTGCCGCACGGTGGTATTTTCATACTGCCGATTCCCAATGCGGTGGATCATCTGTTTCCATACATCGGCGCCATTGTGAGCGGTACGCTGGTAACTGCATTGATGCTGTTTGTGCTGAAAAAGCCAATTCCACAGGATGAGGCGTAATGAACTCGATCCAATCATAAAGTAGGGGTGCATCATTGCGCCCCTTTTTTATGAATAATGCCTCGTGTCGCTTGTTTAGAATGCAAGCATGCGCCTATAGAATCTATTATTTAAGAAAAATGCGGAAAAAGTAGGTTTGTACTTTTTCCGTCTTCCCTTAGAAACTACCGCCCGGCACGTGCACCCAGCCTTCCATGATAATGCGGGCGGAGCGGCTCATAATCGCTTTGGTCACCGTCCATTCGCCGTTGACTTGCTTGGCTTCCGCACCGACGCGCAAGGTGCCCGATGGGTGGCCAAAACGCACGGCGGTGCGTTCGCCACCACCTGCTGCGAGGTTCACCAGTGTGCCCGGTACAGCGGAGGCTGTACCAATCGCCACCGCACACGTGCCCATCATCGCATGGTGGAGTTTACCCATCGACAAGGCGCGTACCAACAGATCGACATCGCCAGCCTCAATGGTTTTACCACTGGACGCAGTGTAGCTGGTTGGCGGTGCGACAAAGACGATTTTCGGTGTGTGCTGGCGCGTCAAAGCTTCTTCTGGGGCTTTGATCAAACCCATGCGCAGTGCGCCCGCAACGCGAATCGCCTCAAAGAATTTCAATTTTTCAGGGTCAGAGTTAATATCCTCACGCAGTTCCGTGCCTGTGTAGCCGATATCTGCAGCATTCACAAACACGGTCGGGATACCCGCGCTGATCATGGTTGCCTTGAATGTGCCGATGCCCGGTACGTCCAAATCATCCACCAGATTACCGGTAGGGAACATCGAACCGCCGTCCTCTGAGTCATCCGACGGATCCATGAACTCCAACACGATTTCTGCCGCGGGGAAGGTCACGCCGTCCAGTTCAAAATCACCGGTTTCTTGCACCTGACCGTTGGTCACCGGCACATGGGCGATGATGGTTTTTTGAATATTCGCTTGCCAGATGCGCACCACGGCGACGCCGTTTTCTGGAATGCGCGCAGGATCCACCAAGCCCGCATGAATCGCAAACGCACCGGCGGCGGTCGATAGATTGCCACAGTTACCCGACCAATCCACAAAGGCCTTATCAATCGAGATTTGACCGTACAGATAATCCACGTCGTGATCCGGCACGCTGGCCTTAGACAAAATCACGCATTTGGACGTACTGGAAGTCGCACCACCCATGCCGTCGATGTGCGCGGCATATGGGTCGGGGCTGCCGATCACGCGCATGAATAATTGATCACGCGCTGCGCCGGGCTTTTGGCAAGATTCAGGCAAATCCTGCAAACGGAAAAACACGCCTTTGGATGTGCCGCCACGGATGTAGGTGGCGGGGATTTTAACTTGTGCGGCAAAAGTGGGCATGACAACCTCCGTAAAATAATGTCGATGTATATGTTAACTTAAATCGCTTACGGTGAACCTACGTAGATTTTAATTTTTCAAATACTCAATTCATCTAGCTTAATTTAAATTTTTTGGATAAAATATCCAAAAAAAGGGGGTTATATGTTGGTTTCGTTTCGATTTAAAAATTTCTTATCTTTCAAAAATGAACAATATTTCAGTTTGGAAGCGAAAAGAGCAGATGCCTCGTTAGAGGGGAATTTGTTTTCAGTAGAAGGAAATAAATCTTCTTTATTGCACGTATCTACAATTTATGGAGCTAACGCTTCCGGTAAAAGCAATTTCATTAATGCTTTAACCAGAATGGCTAGCTTTGTACTGGAGTCTGCAAAAAATAGTCGAGGCGATGAAATTGATACAATTCCGTTTTTATTATCACCTTATTGTAAAACACAACCATCTGAGTTTGAGATTGTTTTTTTTCAAAATAGCGTAAAGTACGTTTATGGTTTTTCATTAACAAGGGAAAGTGTGCATGATGAGTGGTTATATTACTATCCTAACCATAAAAATCGCAGAGTGTTATTCGAACGTATTTTGAATGAAGAAACGAAGGAAAAAATTATCAGATTTGGTCCGGATTTAATCTTGAATGGGGAACAGGATAAGCAATTTTACAATTCAATTTTAGCTCGTACCAATAATGAACAACTTTTTTTGAGTAAAAGTGCAGCTCAAGATAATAGTATTGTATTAGCTCCAGTTTATGATTGGTTTAAAAACACTTTAATTTTTGGTGATGAAGTTTCAGCAGAAAAAACCTATCAATCTATTGTTGAAGGAAAAAAGGAAGAAATTCTTTCTTTTTTGAGAGCTGCGGACTTGGGTATTGTAGATATTGATGTGCAAGCTAAAAAATTTGATAAAGATTCCTTTTTAAAGCAAACAGCAGACATGCCCGTAGAGTTTCAAAACAAAATTTTGAATGATTTATCTGATAAGAATTTTTATAAAT
>CAZCDD010000030.1:0-10760 GCA_964497405.1 uncultured Hydromonas sp.
TGGTCGGTGTGGGTTTGGGGATTTTTGCCTACGTTGAAGGGAACTTCAATTACTCACGTTATTTGTTGCTGCCACACATCAAGGGTGCCGGTGAGGTGCTGGTGTTCTGCGCGGCGATGGCGGGCGCGGGCTTGGCATTTCTGTGGTTCAACGCCTATCCGGCACAGGTGTTCATGGGTGACGTGGGCGCGCTGGCGTTGGGCGGTGCGCTCGGTACGATCGCGGTGATCGTGCGTCAGGAATTGGTGCTGTTCATTATGGGTGGCGTATTCGTGGTGGAAACCTTGTCGGTGGCGATGCAGGTGCTGTATTTCAAATACACCAAAAAGCGCTACGGCGTGGGCAAGCGCATCTTGCTGATGGCGCCGCTGCATCATCATTTTGAGCAAAAAGGCTGGCGTGAAACGCAGGTCGTGGTGCGCTTTTGGATCATCACCATGATGTTGGTTTTGATTGGTTTGGCGACCTTGAAAATTCGTTAATTCGTGGTTTAACACACAGCGTGGTTTAACACACAGTATTGGGAAATAGAGTCATGACACAAAAGCAGTTGATTATCGGTTTGGGCGAGTCGGGTGTAGCGATGGTGCGCTACGCTGCGCGTTCGTCCGCGCCTGTGTCCGTTTATGACTCGCGTCAGTCGCCCGCGGCTTTGCCGGCGTTTGCACAGCGCTATCCCGATGTGACCGTGCATTGCGGTGCATTCTCAAATGACTATTTGGACGGCGTGAGCGAAGTGTTGCTCAGCCCGGGCTTGAGCCCGCATGCTGAACCACTGAACCGCATTATCGCTGCGGCGCAAGAGCGTGGCATTGCGGTATTGGGCGAGTTAGCGGTATTTACCCGCGCATTGAATGATTTGAACAGCCAAAACGGTTACGCGCCGAAGGTGCTGGCGGTGACGGGCACCAATGGCAAAACCACGGTGACTGCGTTGACCCGTCATCTGTGTCATGCAGCGGGTGTCACTGCGGTGGCCGCCGGCAATATCAGCCCATCGATGCTCGATGCGCTGTGCGATGCTTTGGAGAATGATGCTTTGCCGCAGGTGTGGGTGCTGGAATTGTCCAGCTTTCAGTTGCAATTCGCGCAAAGCAACGCTATAGGCTTTAATCCAAACGCCGCGACCGTACTGAATCTGTCACAAGATCATTTGGATTGGCATGCCGATATGAATGAGTACGTGCAAGCAAAAGCACAGATTTTCGGCGCAGATACCGTGCAGGTGCTCAATCGCGACGATGCGCTGGTGAGTGCGATGGTCAAACCCAACGTGCGCGGCTTGAGCTTTGGCGTACATGTGCCGACCGCAGAAGGGCAATACGGCTTGTGGCGCGAAGGCAATAACAGCATGAATGCAATGGAGTGGTTGAGCGTCGCGGTGGCGGGTGACAGCGGCGTGGAGAAGAAAAAACGCGGCCAAGCCGAAATCAGTGTGCCGGTCACAGTACAGCGCTTGATGCCGACCGATGCACTGCGCATTCGTGGTCGTCACAATGCGATGAATGCCTTGGCCGCGCTGGCCTTGTGCCGAGCGATTGATTTGCCGTTGGCGAAATTGTTGCACGGTTTGCGCGATTATGCGGGCGAGCCGCACCGCGTGCAGTGGATACAAAATGTGAACGGCGTGGATTTCTACGACGATTCCAAAGGGACTAATGTCGGTGCGACGCTGGCCGCGATTGAAGGTTTGGGTCAGCCGCTGGTGTTGATCGCCGGTGGTGATGGCAAAGGTCAGGATTTTGCGCCGATGGCTGACGCGGTCAAAGCCAATGCGCGCTTTGTGTGTCTGATTGGCAAAGATGCCGATACCATCGCGCACGCGTGGCAAGACACCGGCGTGGCGATGCAAAAATTCGACACACTCGAAGCGGCGACACGTCATGCGGCGGACATCGCACAAAGCGGTCAAGCGGTATTGCTCTCACCAGCGTGTGCGAGCTTGGATATGTTTAAAAATTACGCACATCGCGCCGAGGTGTTTGTCGGGACGGTGCGCGAGTGGGCGCAAGATTGCGGTCAGATCTGAGGAATAGAGACATCATGCGAATTTCACAGGTGTTGGGTTTACAACGCAAAGCGGAACAGGACGACGGATACGAGCGTCGCATCCGCCGTCTGCGCGCGCAAGCTTGGCAGGAAGTTGATCCGGTGCTGATTTGGATTCCGGTGCTGTTGATGTTTTTTGGCTTGATCATGGTGTATTCGGCCAGCATTGCTTTGCCGGATTCGCCGAAGTTTCATAACTATTCGCGTTACCACTTTTTCATTCGTCACTCGCTGAGTTTGGCGGTGGGTTTTGGCGTGGCGGCTTTTGCCTTCAATGTCAGCACTGAAAACTGGCAAAAACTCGCGCCAGTGATGTTTTTGATCGCGATGTTTTTGTTGGTCATCGTACTGATTCCACATGTGGGTTTGCGCGTGAATGGCGCGCGTCGCTGGTTGCCTTTGGGTTTTATGAATTTCCAACCTTCGGAAATGATGAAGCTCGCAGCGTGCATTTATGTGGCGGATTATTGCGTGCGTAAAAACCAGGACATTCGCGTGTTTAACAAAGGCGTGTTGCCCATGATTGTGGTGCTCGGTCTGGTATCCATCTTGCTGTTGCTTGAGCCCGACATGGGCGCGTTGATGGTGATCGCGGTGATTACCATGGGTGTGATTTTCTTGGGCGGTGTGAACTTTAAAGTATTTGGCGCCTTGTTCGCCAGCATGGTCGCCGCATTTGCTGCTTTGGTCATTGTGACGCCATGGCGTGCGAAGCGAATTTTTGCTTATTTGCGCCCGTGGGATGATGAAAACGCGCAAAACGGCGCGTATCAGTTGACCCAGTCCTTGATCGCGTTTGGTCGCGGCGAATTGTGGGGGCAGGGTTTGGGTAGTTCGGTACAAAAAATGTTTTATCTGCCAGAGGCACACACCGACTTCATCATGGCTGTCGTAGGCGAGGAGTTCGGCATGATCGGCGTGTGGGTGGTGATTCTGGCTTTTGTGGTGTTGGTGCGCCGGATTTTTATGGTGGCGCGCGAATCCATGGCGTTTGAACGCAATTTTCAGGCATTGGCGACGCAGGGCGTGGGCATTTGGCTGGGCGTGCAAGGCTTCATCAATATGGGGGTGAACATGGGTATGTTGCCGACCAAGGGTTTGACCTTGCCATTCATCAGCTACGGCGGTAGTGCCTTGATGTTCAACTGTTTGGCGATTGCATTTGTATTGCGCGTGGATTACGAGAATCGACGTTTGAAACGCGGAGAACCGGTATGAGTACGAATAAAACACAACGACCTCGAACCATTTTAATTATGGCGGGCGGCACCGGCGGGCACATCATGCCCGGTTTGGCGGTGGCGCAGGCACTGGTGGATGCGGGGCACAAAGTATCGTGGTTGGGCGGTGCGGCGGATTCGATGGAAGCACGCTTGGTACCGAAGTATGGTTATGAATTTAACAGCGTGGCGTTCAGCGGTGTGCGTGGCAAAGGGCTGAAAACGTTAGCGTTGGCGCCGTTCCGTTTGCTCAAAGCGATTGCGCAAACGCGCAAGGTGCTGCAAAAAGTGCGTCCGCACGCGGTGCTGGGCATGGGCGGATACATCACGGTGCCGGGTGGTTTGACCGCGAAACTGACCGGCATTCCGATTGTGCTGCATGAGCAGAACTCGATAGCGGGTATGTCGAATAAATTGTTGGCAAAAATGGCCAGCCGTATTTTGACCGGTTTCCCGAATGTGTTTGAGGGCGGTGAATGGGTTGGCAATCCAGTCAAACAAGTGATTGCTGATTTGCCGGCGCCGCAGGAACGTTTTGCCGACCGTCAAGGTCCATTGAAATTGGCGGTGATTGGTGGCAGCTTGGGCGCGCAGGCGTTGAACCAAAACGTACCAAAAGCATTGGCGCTGTTGAGCGAAGGTGAGCGTCCTGAGGTGGTGCATCAGGCCGGTGAAAAACTGATTGATGCGCTACGCCAAAATTATCAAACGGCGGGTGTGCAGGCGCAATGCGTGCCATTTGTCGATGATATGGCGGCATTGTACGGCAATATCGATGTGCTGATCTGCCGCGCAGGCGCGATGACCGTGTCGGAATTGGCGGCGGCGGGTGTGCCGAGCATCATGGTGCCATTCCCCGCGGCGGTGGATGACCACCAGACGGCGAATGCGAAACTTTTGGTCGATGCCGGTGCGGGGCAGTTGTTACCGCAGAGTGAATTAACGCCTGAGCGTTTGGCTGAAGTTTTACGTGGTTTGAATCGTGCGCAACTGAGTCAGCAAGCGATCAATGCCCGTGCGGTGGCCAAGCCCAATGCCACAGCGGATGTGGCCAAAGTATGCTTGCAGGTCGCAGGCGTGCGCGAAGTGTGACATGTATAGAAATTGAATTGAAAGCAAATAATGAAACATAACATCAAAAACATTCATTTTGTCGGCATTGGTGGCGCGGGTATGAGCGGCATTGCCGAGGTGCTTTTGAATTTGGGGTATCACGTGTCCGGCTCGGACGCGGCTGAAAGCGCGAATGTGAAACGCTTGCGCAGTTTGGGTGCGACCGTACACATCGGTCACGCGCGTGAGAATGTGCAAAATGCCAATGTATTGGTGGTCTCTACTGCGATTGCCGAGGATAACCCTGAGCTGGTCGCGGCGCGTGAACGCAAAATTCCAGTGGTGCCGCGCGCGGTCATGTTGGCTGAATTGATGCGTTTTCGCAGTGGCATTGGCATTGCCGGTACGCACGGCAAAACCACCACGACTTCGTTGGTGGCCAGCGTGATGGGTGAAGGTGGCTTGGATCCGACCTTTGTGATCGGTGGCAAATTAACCAGCGCGGGCGTGAATGCGCGCTTGGGTCAGGGTGATTACATCGTGGCTGAGGCGGATGAGTCGGATGCGTCTTTTTTGCATCTGTCGGTAACCATCGCGGTGATTACCAATATCGACCAAGATCATATGGACACCTATGGTCACGACTTTAATAAATTGAAAGATGCGTTCGTCGCATTCACCCGCAGCATTCCGTTCTACGGTGCGGCGGTGGTGTGTATTGATGATGCCAATGTGCGCGAGATCGTGCCAAAACTGCAAAAAACCGTGATCAGCTACGGTTTGAGCGAGGACGCTCAAGTGCGTGCCTACGACGTGGTGGATGCAAACGGTCAAATGCGCTTTAAAGTCAGCCGCAGCGGCTTTGGCGAAGATTTGCCGGTGCTGGACGTGACCTTGAATTTGCCGGGTTTGCACAATGTGCGCAATGCACTGGCGGCGATTGCCGTGGGTACGGAAGTGGATGTGGACGACGCGGCGATTTTGAAAGCATTGGCCGAGTTCAACGGCGTCGGTCGTCGTTTCCAACGCTATGGTCAGGTGAACGTACCTGAAGCACATGGCGGTGGCGAATTCACCTTGATTGACGACTACGGTCATCATCCGGTGGAAATGGCGGCGACTTTGAATGCGGCGCGCGGCGCATTTCCAAAGCAGCGCATCGTGTTGGCATTCCAGCCGCATCGTTACACGCGCACCCGCGATTGTTTTGAAGATTTTGTGAATGTCTTATCCGGTGCAGATGGAGTGTTGCTCACCGAAGTGTACGCGGCTGGCGAGCAGCCGATTGTGGCGGCGGATGGTCGTGCTTTGACCCGTGCATTGCGCGTGGCAGGCAAGGTTGAGCCGGTGTTTGTCGATGAAGTGGCACAGATGCCGCAGGCGATTGCCGACTATGTGCGCAACGGCGATGTGGTCATCACCATGGGCGCAGGCTCCATCGGTGGCGTGGCCGCGAAGGTGGTGGATTTGTTGGGCCAAGCATAAAGCAACGGTCAGAATTGAGGCGAATATGAGCATGGATGTGAAACAACTGGGCAAAGTCGCGGTGCTGTACGGCGGGGTTTCCGCTGAGCGCGAAGTCTCGCTCAAATCGGGTTCTATGGTGCATGCGGCACTGGTGAAAAAAGGCGTGGACGCGCAATTGTTCGATACCCAAGCGCGTGAATTGTTTGATCTAAAGCGCGAGGGTTTTGATCGTGCATTTGTGATTTTGCACGGACGTTTTGGCGAGGATGGTACGGTGCAGGGGGCTTTGGAGTTGCTTGGCATTCCGTACACCGGCAGTGGGGTTTTGGCCAGCAGCTTGGCGATGGACAAAGTGCGCACCAAGCAAATTTGGTTGCAGCACGGTTTGCAAACGCCGAAATACGTGGTGCTCGCGCGTGGCGAGGCGGTGGATGCGGATGCGATCGTGGCGCAACTCGGTCTGCCATTGTTTGTCAAACCGCCGCTGGAAGGCTCATCGGTCGGTGCGGGTAAAGTGAGCTCCGCAGAGCAACTGCAAGCGGCGTGTGAATTGGCTTGGCGCTACGACACACACGCATTGATCGAGCAGTGCATTGAAGGCCGTGAAGTAACTTGCGCGGTGTTGGGTTCAAGCGCTGGTGCGCATGCGCTGCCGCTGGTGGAAATCAAAGCACCGGATGGTAACTACGATTTTGAGCACAAATATTTGTCGAACGATACGCAGTACGTCTGTCCGGCAGAGTTGCCTGAGGCATTGACGCAACGCATTCAGGGCATGATGGTGCAGGCGTATCGTGCGCTCGGCTGTGCTGGCTGGGGGCGCGGCGAGATTTTGATTCGCAACAGCGATCAAGAGCCATTTTTGCTGGAAATGAACACCGCGCCAGGCATGACCGATCACTCGCTGGTGCCGATGGCGGCGCGTGCGACGGGTATGAGTTACGAGGATTTGGTTTTGGCGATTTTGGCGGATGCGCGTTTGCATGTGCAACGCACGCCAGAGCGTAATAAGTAAGGATAAGGTAGCAACGGTATGCAAGCGTTTTGGGACGATCTCGATTTAATGCAGGCAGTCACTCGCATGATGGTGTGGGCGGCGTGTGCATTGCTGCTCGTCGCCGGCGCCGGTTGGCTGTTGCAACGGCCGTATTTTTCGATCAATCAGTTTCGCTTTGTCGGTGATGTGCAGCAATTGGAGCAGAAACAAACGCATGAGTTGATTCAGAGCAATTTGGATCAAGGCTTGGCGGGTGGTTTTTTCTCAATGAATTTGTATCAGGTGCAAGACAGTTTGCAACAGCTTTCTTGGGTCAAAAGCACCTCGATTCGCCGCGTGTGGCCGCATGAGATTGAAATTGGCATTACGGCGCATAAACCTTTGGCGATTTGGAAGGATCGCTATTTAAGCCCAGAGGGTCAATTGTTTGCCGCCCATCTGAGTGACACACAACGCGGCCAATTGATCGAAACCGAAGGACCAGATGAGGCGGCGAATTTGATGGCGCAACAAATGCCTTTAATCCAACAGTGGCTCGCGCCACTGGGCTGGCCGGTGAAAAAAATCAGCTTGTCGCAGCGTTATAGCTGGCAAGTGGCATTGGGCAATGGCTTGGTGATTGAGATGGGGCGTGCGGACACGCCGACAGCGATAGAAGAGCGAGCACAGCGATTGGTTAAATCCGCTGATTTTGTTAAAGAAAATGTAGGGGATAGCGGCGGTTATATTGACCTGCGTTATCCCAACGGATTTGCGATGCGTTCCGAAAAATTGCATCGCGTCAACACAAATACGATGATTAACACAGGTGAACAACAATGAGCGAACCGACTAAAGATTTAATTGTGGCATTGGACATCGGCACCTCGAAAGTGGTGGCGATGATTGCCGAAGTGTTGCCGAACAATGGCTTCAATGTCATCGGTATCGGTCACCACCCATCGCGCGGCATGAAGCGCGGCATGGTGGTCAATATTGAGGAAACGATCCAGACGATTCAGTACGCGATCAAAGAGGCTGAACTGCGTGCGGGCTTTACTGTACGCAGCGTGTGCACAGGGATTGCCGGCAGCCACATTCACAGCTTTAACTCCAGCGGCATGGTGGCGGTGAAAGACACCGAAATCACGCAAAACGACATCGAGCGCGTACTCGATACCGCGCGTGCGGTCAGCATTCCGGCGGATCAGCAGATTTTGCACGTGCTGCCACAGGAGTACAAAGTCAATGACCAAGACGGCATTCGCACCCCGATCGGCATGACCGGTATGCGTTTGGAAGTGAAAGTGCACATCATCACCGGCTCGGTATCGGCGGCGCAAAACATCGTTAAATGCATCCGTCGCTGTGGTTTGGAAGTGTCCGATTTGCGTTTGCAACCCTTGGCCTCCAGCACCGCGACTTTGACCCAAGACGAGCAAGACATCGGCGTGGCTTTGGTCGACATCGGTGGCGGTACGACCGACATCGCCGTATTCGTGGACGGCGCGATTCGTCATACCGCGGTGATTCCGATTGCCGGTGACCAAGTGACCAATGACATTGCCATGGCACTGCGCACGCCGACCGCTGAAGCAGAAGAGTTGAAATTGCGCTACGGCGTGGCCAAGCAAGGCATGGTGCCATCCGAGAGCGTGGTGGAAATTCCGGGTGTGGGTGATCGCGTGGCGCGCCGTGTGAAACGTCAATCGCTGGCGGCTGTGATCGAACCGCGTTTGGAAGAGTTGTTTGTGCTGGTACAGCGCAATTTGCAAGAAGCAGGTTTCGAACATCTGATCGCTTCAGGCGTGGTTTTGACCGGTGGTACCAGTTTGTTGCCGGGCGTAACCGAGTTGGCCGAAGAAGTGTTCATGAAACCGGTGCGCATCGCTCAGCCGATGTATGACGGCAATTTGTCCGACATCGTGTGCAATCCACGCTACTCCACCGTAGTGGGTTTGCTGATTTCCGCGCGTGAAAAGCGTGGTGAGGTGGAAGCGCGTTTGAACGAAAACCGTGGTGGCGCGGTTCGTAAAAAGCAAGAAAAAGCTTCGGCCAATGATGGCTCGAAGCGTTCGATTTTGAAAATTATGCGTGATTGGTTTGTAAAAACATTCTAACCAATTGTTGTTTAAAAATGAGTTTTTAAGTTTGTATCAAGTTCCGGCAACGGAAATTTAAAAAGGGGAAAACCATGAGCTTTGAAATGTTAAATGAAGCACCAAAAGGGACGATCATTAAAGTGATCGGTGTGGGCGGTGCTGGTGGCAATGCGATTCAACACATGATCACCAAAGGTGTTCAAGGGGTTGAATTCATCGTCGCCAATACCGATGCACAAGCATTGACCCATGCGTCTACATTGAATAAATTGCAGTTGGGCGAAAGCGGTTTGGGCGCAGGTGCGAAACCAGAAGTCGGCCGTGCCGCGGCTGAAGAAAACCGCGAACGCATCGCTGATATGCTGCGTGACGCCAATATGGTGTTCATCACCGCTGGTATGGGCGGTGGCACGGGCACGGGTGCAGCACCTGTGATCGCCGAAGTGGCGAAAGAATTGGGTATTTTGACCGTAGCGGTGGTGTCCAAACCATTTGAATACGAAGGCCCACGTCGTATGCGCGTGGCCGAAGAAGGCTTGCGTCAGTTGGAGCAACAAGTGGACTCGCTGATCATCATTTTGAACGAAAAACTCGAGCAAATCTTGGGTGACGACATCAGCATGGAAGAGGCCTTTGAAGCGGCCGATGACGTGTTGAACAACGCGGTCGCCGGTATTGCCGAAATCATCAATGTCGATGGTCACATCAACGTCGACTTTAACGACGTGAAAACCGTGATGGGCGAGCAAGGTCGCGCAATGATGGGTACAGCGACCGCCTCTGGCGCGGATCGTGCGCGCATTGCGGCCGAAGAAGCGATTGCCAGCCCATTGCTGGACGGTGTGAACTTGGCCGGCGCTCGCGGTATCTTGATCAATATCTCTGCATCACACGATACCTTGAAAGCGCGTGAAACCCGTCAAGTGGTCAGCATCATCCGTGAAAATGCATCCGATGACGCAACTGTGATCTACGGTTTTGTGTACGACGACAGCTTGGGTGACAAGCTGCGCGTGACCGTGGTTGCCACCGGTTTGGGCGGTGCGCGCGTGGTTGCGACGGATAACGTCGGTAGCCGCGTGGTACCAAGTGCCCCCGTGGTGGGCATGATGCCTGCCGCAGCGGCAGCACCAGCCTATCAAGCGCCGGTAGAAGACTTGGCGTCCATCCAGTCTGTGGCGCAAGCCGGTGTGGCTCCGGCGGCGGTGAATGGCTGGGTACAAAATGGTCAAGCCGTGATGAATGAAGCCGCAGCGGCGCCACGTCGTGCCATCCCAACGTTTGGTGATTACAACGAATTGGACGTGCCGACTTGGGCGCGTCAGCGTGAACCACAAGCTCAACAACGCGCGGTGAACGGTGATGCGTTCTTTGAAGATTTGGACGTACCTGCGTTCTTGCGTCGTCAAGCGGATTAAGCCCAGAACTGAGCTTGCCATTGTGCTGTCAAACAAAGCGGTGGCAAGCTGAGATAAAGGCTGACGTCATGTTGGCGCATCGTTCAGATTCTGTGGTGGTTCACCCTACGAATAGTCGGTTGTGGTTGTAGTGTCCCCTTCACTACGGCTGCACCGACGGTTCGGTGTTGGCGAATGATCATGAGGTGACGGTGCGCGGGCATGCGCGCGAGGATTTTGCTGTTGCCGGTGCAAAGGCATGGGCGGCAGCATTTGATTTCCGATTATAAATACTGAATCAGCGATTGCATCGTTTTTGATGATCCATCGCATTAAAGCCCCATTCCGCATCGGTGATGGGGTTTGTTTTTTTACGGTATCATTATGTTTGATCAGCCGTTTTTAGGAATGAATATGAGTACAGCACAGCACGCCATCGTTCAGAAAACCATTGCGCAGGAGATCGAGACCACCGGTATTGGTCTGCACTCGGGGC
>CAZCDD010000031.1:0-10731 GCA_964497405.1 uncultured Hydromonas sp.
AAGAAGCGGAAATCACCGCCTCGGTACACGCCATGATTGCCGAAGTACAAAAATACGTGCCAGGCTATCGTCTGGTCAATGGTCCCGTATTTGACGGCCAGCGCGTATCGGTGTTCCTTGAGGTTGAAGGGTTGGGCGACTATTTACCGAAATACGCCGGCAATCTGGACATCATGACCGCTGCCGCGGCGCAAACCGCCGAGGAAATCGCGCGCGAAATTTTGGCCGGTCAATTCGTACCCGTGCCGACTGCCGCACAGGCCTAAATCACGCGTGAACACAGGAGAATACTATGGATTTAAAAGGTAAAAAAGTCACCGTTCACGATATGACCTTGCGTGACGGCATGCATCCCAAACGCCATCAAATGACGCTGGAGCAGATGAAAAACGTCGCGGTTGGCTTGGACGAAGCGGGCGTGCCCTTGATTGAAGTGACGCACGGCGATGGCTTGGGCGGCAGCTCGGTGAACTACGGTTTCCCAGCGCACAGTGACGAAGAATATTTGTCCACTGTGATTCCGTTGATGAAAAACGCGAAAGTGTCTGCGCTGCTGTTGCCGGGCATTGGTACCGTCGATCATCTGCGCATGGCCAAGGATTTGGGCGTACACACCATCCGCGTAGCAACCCATTGCACCGAAGCAGACGTATCCGAGCAGCACATCACCATGGCGCGTCAGCTCGATATGGACACCGTTGGCTTTCTGATGATGGCGCATATGAATACGCCGGAAGGTCTGGTCACGCAGGCGAAATTGATGGAAAGCTACGGTGCGAACTGCATTTACGTCACCGATTCAGCGGGTTATATGTTGCCAGACGACGTGAAAGTGCGGTTGGATGCGGTGCGTCAGGCGCTCAAGCCTGAAACTGAATTGGGTTTCCACGGTCACCACAATCTGGCGATGGGCATTGCCAATTCACTGGCGGCGGTAGAAGTGGGCGCGAACCGCATTGACGCAGCAGCAGCGGGCTTGGGCGCAGGTGCGGGCAATACGCCGATGGAGGTGTTCATCGCCGTGTGCGACCGCATGGGTATTGAGACCGGCGTGGATGTATTTAAAATCCAAGACGTGGCCGAAGACATCGTGGTGCCGATGATGGACCACATCATCCGTGTGGATCGCGATTCGTTGACGCTGGGCTATGCCGGCGTGTACTCATCCTTCCTGCTGTTTGCCAAACGCGCGGAGAAAAAATACGGCATTCCGGCGCGTGAATTGCTGGTAGAACTCGGTCGCCGCGGCATGGTCGGCGGCCAAGAGGACATGATCGAAGACACCGCCATCACCATGGCTAAACAACGCCAACAAGCGAATGCGTAAACCAAGGGAGCTCCTACCATGAATAAAAAAGATGTGAAAAAATTGGCCGAACATTTGGAAGGCTGCCAGCTCAACGCGCAAGACACGCTCAAAATCACCGACGAATTTCCCGATATGACGTGGGATGACGCGTATGCGATTCAGGATGTGATCAAGGCAAATAAACTCAAGCGTGGCGCAAAAATCGTGGGTTACAAAGCGGGTCTGACCTCGCATGCAAAAATGAAGCAGATGGGCGTGGAAAATCCGGTATTCGGTTTTCTGGTCGATGAGTTTGTGGTGGCCGATGGCGGTGATGTGGTGTTTGACGAGCTGATTCATCCGAAGGTCGAGCCGGAAATCTGCTTTCTGACCAAGGCCGAACTCAAAGGCCCAGGCTGCCATGTCGGTGACGTGTTGGCCGCGACCGATTTCGTGATGGCGGGAATTGAGGTGATTGACTCGCGCTACCGTGATTTCAAATTTGATCTGAAAAGTGTGATTGCCGACAATTGCTCATCAGCCCGCTTCATCGTCGGCAGCGTGGTCAAACCGGCGCAGGGCTTGGATTTGCAAACCATGGGCGTGGTCATGCGCATCAACAATCAAGTGGTTGGCATCGGTGCAGGTGCGGCGGTGGTTAATCATCCGGCCAATGCGGTGGCGATGCTGGTCAATCACATGGCCGCGCGCGGCGAGAGTTTACCGGCAGGCAGCTTGGTGTTGTCCGGCGGCGTGACCGAGGCCGTTTCGGTGAAAAAGGGAGATGCAGTGACGTTGGATGTGCAGCATTTGGGAACCGTGCGTTGTCAGTTTAAATAACAATAAAGGAAGGAGAAAACTATGCCATTTGCACAAATTTACATGATCGAAGGCCGTACCGAGGAGCAAAAGCGCGCAGTGATCAAGGAAGTGACCGAGGCGCTGGAGCGTGCGGTCGGCGCACCGAAGCAAAACATCCGCGTGTGGATACACGATGTACCGAAGGAGAATTGGGGCATTGCCGGTGTATCGGCTTTGGATTTGGGGCGGTAATCGTTGTTATCCCTCACCACAAAAAAATCCGATGCGGTATGCATCGGATTTTTTATGAAGGATTTCAATATCCCAGTTACGAAACCCGCATAGCAGCGCTCATAGACGCGTTCAACTGATTTCCTCAATCCGATGGCAGGCCACTTGCTGTGTTGCAAATGAGCGCAGTACGGGTTCTTCGCGCGCGCAGCGCTCGTTCGCATACGGGCAGCGTTGATGCAGGGCGCAGCCAGAAGGGGGATTGAGCGGGCTGGGCAGTTCACCGCTGAGCTTGAGTTGTTCCTTTTTCGCTTTCAGGGTTGGTGCGGCCGACAGCAGCGCCTTGGTATACGGATGCAGCGGTCTCTCGAAAATATCTTGTTTTTTGCCGTGTTCAACCACTTTGCCCAGATACATCACGATCACGTCGTGCGCGACGTGCTGCACCACCGAGAGGTTGTGCGAAATGAAGACATACGCCGTGTGAAATTGCTCCTGCAAATCCATGAACAGGTTGAGCACCTGCGCCTGAATCGATACGTCGAGCGCAGAGGTTGGCTCGTCGGCAATGACGATTTTCGGATTGAGCATCATGGCACGCGCGAGCGCAATGCGCTGACGCTGACCGCCGGAGAACATATGCGGATAACGCGAGGCGTGCTCAGGACGTAGCCCCACCTGTTTCATCATGGCGATCACACGCTCGTGCTTTTCGGCTTTGGACAGTCGGCTGTGGATGGTCAATGGCTCGGTCAATTGGTAGTCGATGGATTGACGCGGGTTGAGCGAGGCATACGGATTTTGGAACACCATTTGAATCTCGGTGCGCAGGGCTTTGAGCTGAGCGCCGGAGAGTTGGGTCACGCCTTGGCCGTTGATCAATAATTCGCCCGAAGTGGGCTCTTCGATCAATGTGAGCTGGCGGGCGAGCGTGGATTTGCCACAGCCCGATTCGCCGACCACGGCCAGCGTTTTGCCGGCTTCGAGGGTAAACGATACGCCGTTCAAGGCTTTGACGTATTTTTTGCCTTTACCGAATCCTTGCGAGACGGGGTAGTAACGCGCTAAATTTTTGGCTTCTAATACGATGGCGCTCATGCTGTGATCCCTTCATGACCGGAGGTCGTGCGGTATTTTTGTAATTGTTCCAAGGTGTTACTCACGCAACGCACTTGACCGAACGGCGTGGTTTGCATTGCAGGCGGGGTGTGGCACGCGCCATGCACATATGGACAACGCGGTGAGAGCAGACAGCCGCTCGGACGGTCGTATTGGCTCGGCACCACGCCGGAAAGGCTTTGCAGGCGTTCAGCACCATTGGAAAAATCGGGAATGGCGGCGAGCAGCGCTTCGGTGTACGGATGGTACGGTTGCTCGAAAATATGCGGCACGGAGCTGGTTTCGACCACTTGACCGGCGTACATCACCGCGACATTGTGCGCGTTTTGCGCGACCAAACCGAGGTCATGGGTGATCAAAATCATCGCCATATTGCGTTCGGCTTGCAGACGTTGCAGCAGATCCATGATCTGCGCCTGCACGGTCACATCCAGCGCGGTGGTCGGCTCGTCGGCAATCAGCAGTTTCGGTTCACAGGCAATCGCCATGGCGATCATCACGCGCTGGCACATCCCGCCAGAGAGTTGATGCGGATAGACGTTCAGACGGTTTTTCGCGTCGGAGATTTCCACCTGATCAAGCAGCTCTAAAATACGTTGGCGCACCGCATCGCCGCGCAGACCCAGATGCGTGCGCAGTACTTCGCCAATTTGCATTTCCACGGTGAAGCTTGGATTCAGGCTGGTCATGGCGTCCTGAAAAATCATCGAGATGTCTTTACCGATGATTTTCCGACGCTCGGCAGCGCTGATGGCTTGCAGATTGGTGTTATTGAATAATAATTGATGGGCTGTGATGGTCGCGCTGTCGGGCAGCAAGCCCATCACCGCCATCATGGACACCGATTTGCCCGAGCCGGATTCGCCGACGATGGCGAGGATTTCACCTTCGTTCAGTAACAGGGAAACCTGATCCACGGCGCGAAAGGCGCGTTCGGCCTTGCCAAAGGTGACGCACAGATTGTCGATTTGTAATAAAGGTTGGTTCGCACTCATTAGGACACCTGTTTCAGTTTCGGATCCAGCGCATCGCGCAGGCCGTCGCCCATCAAGTTAATCGCCAAAGCGGAGATGAACACCGCCAAGCCGGGGAAAATCGCCATCCAGACATTGCTCTGAATGTACTGGCGGGCCGTACCGAGCATGGCACCCCATTCAGGCAGCGGCGGTTGCACACCAAAGCCGAGGAAGCCGATCGCGCCCGCTTCCAAAATCGCGGAGGAGAAAATCATGGTCGCCTGTACGATCAGCGGCGCGAGACAGTTCGGCAAAATGGTGATGAACAACAAACGCAAGGTTCCCGCACCCATCACGCGCGAGGCGGTAACGTAGTCGCGTTGCAACTCCACCATCGCCGTTGCACGGGTTAAGCGGATGAACGGCGGCAAGCACACCAGCGCAATCGTGATAATGGTATTGGTCATCGAAGGGCCTAAAATCGCAGCGATGATGATCGCCAGCAGCAGGCTCGGATACGCCATCAAAATATCGTTGAACAGCATCACCACGCGGCCAAAACGTTTCGGCCAAAATGCAGCGGCCAAACCCAAACACACGCCGACAACCGCCGAGAGCACCGTCGCCGCCAAGCCAATGAACAGCGAGTAGCGCGTACCGTGCATCACGCGTGACAGCGTATCGCGCCCGGCATCATCCGTACCCAGCAAAAAGCGCGCGTCGCCGCCCGCCAACCACGAAGGCGGCAACTGCTCCTTGCCCGTGAACAACTCCAGCGGATTGTGCGGTGCCACCACATTGGCAAACACCGCCACAAGTACCAAGACCAGCATGGCCAACAGCCCTAAAACCGCGCCGCGATTGGCCACGAACGAGCGGTAAAAAAGTTCCCATTGCGATGGCATCGTTGGCGAAGCCGTCGCTGGAGTGATGGTTATATCAGACATAGTTAATCCTTACAAAATCACGAACCATCGTTATCAATGATTATTCGCCGTGCGAATACGCGGGTTAATCAAGCCATACAAAATATCGACCAGCAAACTCACGAACATCAGCGCACACGCCACCAGCAAGATGCCGTTTTGCACAATCGGATAATCGCGGTGGTGGAAGCCATCGAGCAACCAGTTACCCACGCCCGGCCAGCTAAAAATCGTTTCGGTCAAAATCGCACCGGCGAGCAAAGTCCCCATCTGCAAGCCAATCACCGTCACCACGGTAATCAAGGCATTGCGCAAAACGTGTACCAAAATCACCCGACGTGGCGACAAACCTTTGGCCTTAGCCGTGCGCACATAATCCTCGCCCAACACCTCCAAAATCGCAGAGCGCGTCATCCGCGCAATGGTCGCCAGCGGAATGGTGGATAAAGCAATGGATGGCAAAATGAAATGGGACAAGACATCGGCAAACGCACCCGGCTGGTCAGAAAACAGCGAACCCAACAACCATGAACCATGCCACGGCTCCACATCCAAAAACTGGGTCACGCTGATCACGCCAGATACGGGCAACAGCCCCAATGCGTGCGCGAAAATACCGGTCAAAATCGGGCCGAGCAAATAAATCGGCATCGAGTAGCCCGCCAATGCGCCGGTCATGAGCATATAGTCCAGCCAACTACCGCGACGCAGCGCCGCGATAATCCCCAGCGATACGCCGACGACGGATGCGATGAGGATGGCGCAAAAAGCCAACTCTAAGGTCGGCACAAAATGCGCGAAAAAATCATCCAGCACCGGCATTTGATCACGGAAGGATTTACCAAAGTCCCCGTGCAGTAGACGCATGAGGTAGTCCCAATACTGCACCAACAGCGGTTGATCCAAACCCAAGCGTTTCATGGCCGCTGCGTGCAACTCAGGGTTGACCGCGCGCTCGCCCATCATCACCTCAACCACATCCCCTGGAACCAGACGAATCAAGGCAAATGTCGAGAGCGTCAGCCCGATAAACACAGGGATGAGTAACAGCAGACGACGAATAATAAAAGAAATCATGTCAAAACCTTTTGCCGTAAGGTTTGGAATCGGTTACCCAGCGTTGTCATGACCCGCTGGTCGCAAATGGATGAATATCTGCGATGATTCAACCGATACGGCGATTCAATCAGCGTATGAAAAAGCACAAAGCCACTGACCTGAGCATCTCATTCGAAATACTCAGGAGTGGCTTGTGTTGGGGGCAAGAGCAGTACAACGGATTCATCCCTTACCCCTGATGGCATTATTTAACCTCAACGCCTTGGAAGTTCATGCTACCAAACGGGCTGATTTTGAAGCCAGACACATTTTGTGTGGTGAACACGGTCACGACCGAGTGCGCCATCGTTGTCCACGGCAGCTCACGTTTGAAGATTTCTTGAGCCTTCATGTACATTTCGGTGCGTTTGGCTTTATCGGTGGTTTTCACCGCAGCCGTTACCAATTGGTCAAAGTCTTTGTTACACCAGCGCGAGTAGTTGTTACCGTTAACGGCTTTACAGCTGAGCAGCACGCCGAGCCAGTTGTCTGGATCGCCATTGTCACCGGTCCAGCCAACGATGATTGCGTCCTGCTCACCGGTTTTCGCGCGTTTGAGGTATTCACCCCACTCGTAGCTGACGATTTTCGCTTTCACGCCGACTTTCGCCCAGTCCGCTTGCACCATTTCCGCCATCAGTTTGGCGTTCGGGTTGTACGGACGTTGTACCGGCATCGCCCACAAGTTCAACTCGTAGTTTTCAGGTACGCCGGCTTTTTTCAGCAGCTCTTTGGCTTTTTCGACGTCATACGGCGCGTCTTTGAGCTTGTCGTTGTAAGACCATTGGGTGGGCGGCATCGGGTTGGTCGCTTTGGTGCCCGCACCTTGGTACACGGCTTGCAAAATCGCGTCTTTGTTGATCGCCATATCGAGTGCTTGACGCACTTCCAGTTTGCCCAAAGGTCCTTTTTCTACGTTGTAACCAAGGTAGCCGACGTTAAAGCCCGGCTGATCCATGACGGTCACTTTGCCAGATTTTTTCGCTGCGTCAATTTCAGCGGTTTTCGGATAGGCCGATACGTTACATTCACCTGCTTGGACTTTTTGTGCGCGCACAGAAGAGTCTTTGGTGATGGCGAATACAAGGTTGTCCACTTTCACGTCGTCTTTGTTCCAGTAGTCTGGGTTTTTGACGTAGCGAATTTGCGTGTCTTTTTGGTAATTTTTGAATACAAACGGACCGGTACCGACTGGGAATACGTTCAGATCGCTGGCTTTGCCCGCTTTCTCCAGCTGCGCGGCGTATTCAGCCGAGTGAATCACGGCAAATGGCATCGAAATGTTTTGAATGAACGCAGCATCCACATCTTTCAACACAATCTTAACGGTGTTGTCATCCACTTTGGTGATGGCCGCCACATTGTCAGGCAAGGCCATATCCGCCGCATACGGGAACTCGGCTGGATAAGCTTTGTTGAATGGGAAGTCTTTGTTTACCATGCGGCTCAATGAGAAAATCACGTCGTCCGCATTGAAGTCACGCGTCGGTTTGAAATATTCGGTGGTGCCGAATTTCACGCCTTTGCGCAAATGGAAGGTATAGGTTTTACCATCCGCGGACACATCCCAGCTTTCAGCCAAACCCGGTTCAACCGAAGTTTCTCCACGCTTGAACTGCGCCAAGGTGTTGTAAACCGTATAAGTCGTAGCGTCAAATGTCGTACCTGCAGTGTACTGAGCCGGATCGAAACCTTCCGGACTGCCTTCGGAGCAATAAACCAAGGTTTTCTTACCATCCGCGCTCGCGCCGCCAGCGGCAGATTTTTCAGCAGAGCCCGATTTACCGCCACAGGCCGCTAAACCAACGATACACGCCATGATGGCGGTGTATTTCAATGTTTGCTTCAACATAAACCCTCCAAGAAGAAAATGTGTGAGTCGCGGGAAAAAATCCATCATTTTTACAAAATGCGCTCACATAGCGGCAATATACCCTACGATAGGGACAGATTCAAGTTTAAGTTGCGATTAATCGGTAAGCCTATATACCCCTAACATGATATGGCCAATACAACCACTAAGATATATTGAGCCAGAAAAGCAATCTACATCCATGGGCTCAGCGAGACTATCTGCGCCCTGTTGCACATAAAAAAGCCCCAACCAATGGTAAGGGCTTTGTCCTCAATTCAGGCCAGTAATGCTTTGGCCAGTGCCGCGCCGAGCCGCGCATTGTTTTTCACCAGTGCAATATTGGTGTCCAAACTGCGTCCACCGGTGAGTTGTTTGATGCGTGCGAGTAGGAACGGCGTGACAGCTTTGCCGCTGACGCCTTGCTCGTCCGCTTCGCGCAGTGCCTGCTCGGTCATCGCATCGATCTCTGCTTTCGGCATGGCATGGGCTTCTGGCACGGGGTTGGCAACGACCACGCCGCCGTTCAAACCGAGCTGCCATTTGGTCGCAATAAACGCCGCCAAGGATGCGGCATCATCAAGCTGAAAATCGGCATTCAAACCACTGTCGCGGGTGAAAAAAGCAGGGAACTGCGCTTGTCCCACGCTGACCACCGGCACGCCGTGCGTCTCTAAATACTCCAGCGTCAAAGGCAAATCCAAAATCGACTTAGCACCCGCACAAACGACCGCAACCGAAGTGTGCGCTAACTCCTGCAAATCTGCCGAGATATCAAAGCTGCTTTGTGCACCGCGATGCACGCCGCCAATCCCACCCGTGACGAACACGCGAATACCGGCCAAATCAGCGCAAATCATGGTCGCGGCGACGGTGGTCGCGCCGAGTTTTTTCTGGCTCAGCACATAGGGTAAATCGCGACGGCTGACTTTGAGCACGCCTTCTGTATTGCCCAATTGTTCGAGTTGCGCATCCGACAAACCAATACAAATTTTGCCGTCGATGATGGCAATGGTTGCTGGCACCGCGCCACCGTCACGAATGATTTGCTCGACTTCGCGTGCGGTTTGCACGTTTTGCGGGTAGGGCATGCCGTGCGAAATGATGGTGGATTCGAGTGCGACAATCGGTTTGCCTGCGGCACGCGCGGCAAGTACTTCGTCGGAGTAGACCAAAAATTGTTCCATGTGTGAGTTCCTTTTTTAATGAATGGATTCGAGTAAATCCGCGTGTAAATCGGGTAGGACGCTTTGCTCGGACTGCACGGTGCGGGCGGACAAAGCCACACCGCGTCGCGCCGCCAGCGCCAAATTATCTGGTGCGCGGTACAGCGACCAGCACACGGCGGAGGAGAACGCATCGCCCGCGCCAGTAACGTCGCACACCGCGACCTGCGGTGCGGCAAGGTGCTGAATATGCTCGCCATCGGTGTACCAGATGCCCTGTGCGCCGCGCGTAACCATGACGTTACGTGCGCCTTGCGCTTGCACCTCGCGGCAAGCGGCAGCAATCTCATCGTCGCTGTTCAACGGACGCGCGACACGCGTTTGCAGCTCACCGAGATTCAAAATCAGCAGCGCCACGCCGTGTAAATCGGCAGGTAAATTCGCCATTTTCGGCTCGGACACGGCAACAATCATCAGCGGAATCGTGCTCTGCGCCGCATCGTTAATCAGTTGCGCTACGCTCTCAGCGGATAAATTCAAATCCGCCACGATCATGCCCGCTGCATTGCGCTGAACCGCGCATTGTTGCAACCATTCGGGCGTTTGTCGGGCGCACACATCCATGTGCGCCAGCGCCAGCACCATTTCGCCGGTGTCATTGAGCACCGCAGTGTAAGTACCGCTGCTCATGCCCGCCGCTTGCAAACAGCCGCTGGTGTCCACACCGAGCTGCTGCATTGCTTGCAGCAAATGTTGCCCGGCGGCATCTTGCCCGACCGCCGTGAGCAGTTGCGTCGGCGCGCCCAGACGCGCCAGATTCTCTGCCAAATTGCGTGCCACACCGCCAAAGGTTTCCTGCACGCGAACGGGATTAGACGTGCCCATGACTAAAGGCTGCAAGGTATGTACTTTGCGGTCGATATTCGCGCCGCCAATGCAGACAATCGGCCGCTGCACCTGCGGCAGCACATACGCGCGCCCGAGAATCTGTCCCTCGCGGGTGAGCGCGGCGATGTGTCCGGCGACGGCCGAGCGCGAAATACCGACCTGCGCGGCCAGCTCCTGCTGCGAGAGATAGGGGTTGTCGCGAATCAGAGTGAGGATGCGGCTTTTAGGTGAGTGATCCATGCGAATATCTTCATCAAAACATTTGTTTGTTATTCTGGACTTTTGTTTAAATGATGTCAAGCACAATCCGTCCTGATCGTTCATTTGCTGAAAAAATCAGCAATTTTTCTGTGAAAACACATTGAAAAGCCGCAACGCATCCCAAACTATTCATCAGATACGGGTG
>CAZCDD010000032.1:0-10718 GCA_964497405.1 uncultured Hydromonas sp.
CGCATTCCTTTGATCTGGACGAGTTTTTGGCGGGGCGTTTAACGCCGGTGTTCTTTGGATCGGCGATCAATAACTTTGGCGTGCGCGAGATTCTCGACTCGCTGATTGATTGGGCGCCAGCACCAGCAGGTCGTGATGCGACCGTGCGCGAAGTGCAACCGACTGAGGGTAAATTTTCCGGTTTTGTGTTCAAAATCCAAGCGAATATGGATCCGAAGCACCGCGACCGTATTGCCTTTCTGCGTGTGTGCTCGGGTAAATTCGAGCGCGGCATGAAAATGAAACACTTGCGTCTGAACCGCGATGTGGCAGCGAACTCGGTCGTGACCTTTATGTCGCATGCGCGTGAAATCGTCGAGGAAGCCTTCGCGGGCGACATCATCGGTATTCCGAATCATGGCAATATTCAAATCGGCGATAGCTTCTCTGAAGGCGAGGTTTTGGCGTTTACCGGTATTCCGTTTTTCGCACCGGAGTTATTCCGCATTGCGCGCATCAAAAATCCGCTGAAAATCAAACAACTGCAAAAAGGTTTGCAGCAGCTCGGTGAAGAAGGCGCAGTGCAGGTATTCAAGCCGATGAACGGCTCGGACATGGTGCTTGGCGCGGTCGGCGTGCTTCAATTTGAGGTGGTGGCGCATCGCTTGCAAACCGAGTACGGCGTGGAAGTGGTGTTCGAAACGCCCTCGACGAATGTCGCGCGCTGGGTCTCATCGGACAATAAAGTGCAGTTGGCCGAGTTTGAAAAAGCACAGATGAATAATCTGTCGGTGGATGCGGCGGGCAATCTGACCTATCTGGCGAACCACCGTGTGAATCTGGATATGATGAAGGAGCGTTATCCGGCGCTGGTGTTCCACGAAACGCGCGAGCACGCGGTGAATTTGAGCGGTTCTTAATTCAACTGTGCGAAAAAAAGCCGTTGCGATAGAGCAACGGCTTTTTTGTGGGGCTAAGGGACCTAAGGGACTGAGCGGATCAGTACACTTTGCGAATCTGCATGGTGTCCGAGCCGCCGGTTTTGCCCATGGCCGAACCACGGGTAATGACCACGGTGTCACCTTTGTCCACGATGCCTTTTTCTTTCAAAATGGTTTGTACGCGATCGGCAACTTCGTACGGCAGCATGTCTTTGTCGAGTACGTCCATGACCGTGACTTCACGGTACAGGCTCAGACGACGCAGGGTGCGGATGTTTTTGCTGAAGGCGTAAATCGGGGTGTTGATGTTGTGACGCGACATCCACAGTGCGGATGAGCCGGATTCGGTCATGACCGCAATTGCTTTGGCGCCCAAATGGTGGGCGGCAAATACGGCGGAGATGGCGATGGATTCATCCACGCGGGTGAAGACGTAATCGCGCAGCTCACGATCCAGATCCACGCGATGCGATAATTCGGCTTCATTACATATCTGCGCCATGGTGCTTACTGTGACCACAGGATAGTCACCTGAGGCGGTCTCTGCCGAGAGCATCACGGCGTCGGTGCCGTCCAATACCGCGTTGGCCACGTCAGAGACTTCGGCGCGGGTCGGTACATGGCTGGTAATCATCGATTCCATCATTTGCGTCGCGGTGATGGTGAGTTTGTTCATCTCACGCGCTTTGCGGATCATCATTTTTTGCAGGGCAGGGACTTTGGAGTCGCCCACTTCTACCGCCAAGTCACCGCGCGCGACCATCAGGCCGTCGGAGGCTTCGAGAATCTCAACCAAATTCGGAATGGCTTCGGCGCGCTCGATTTTGGCGATCAGCAATGCGTCGCCACCGGCGTTGCGCATCAATTCGCGTGCCATATACATATCGGCCTTGCTTTTCGGGAACGAGACGGCGAGAAAGTCGGCTTCAAATTGCGCGGCGGTGATGATGTCGGCCATGTCTTTGCCGGTCAATGCGGCTGCGGACAGGCCGCCACCGAGTTTATTGATGCCTTTGCGATCCGATAGTTTGCCGCCTTGTTCAACTTCGCACTCAAGCGTGTCGCCGGTGTTGTGCTCCACGCGCATACGGATTTTGCCATCGTCCAGCAGTAGGACGTCGCCGCGCTCGATGTCTTTGATCAGATCAGGAAAGTCCAAGCCCACGCGGTTGACGTCGCCCAGAACATCGGCTTGCTTGTCAAAAACAAAGCGGCTGCCGTTGGCCAAAAATACGCTTTTGTCTTCGAATTTGGAGATGCGGATTTTCGGGCCTTGCAGATCGGCCAGTACGCCCACGTGAACGCCGAGTTCTTCGGCAATGGCACGGACGTTTTGTACGCGCTCGATGTGCTCTTGCGGTGAGCCATGCGAGAAGTTGATTCGCACGACATTGACACCCGCGCGAATCATGTCGCGCAATACGTCGGGTGACGAAGAGGCTGGGCCTAAAGTGGCAACGATTTTGGTGTCTCTCATGGTGCTCCTTTGTGGGTCGTTTATAGTTGTGTTAAGTAAACGATATCATAACAAATGAATTCTAATTCGTCATTATGTCATGATGATGTCGGCGCTTATTTTTTTCGGTTCATCTGAAACAAGGCGGCCACGTTCTTTTTGCTTTTGCTGCTCGATGGAATACTGGACAAATGCTGAGGTGCTTGCTGGGACGTCTCTTCGGCCGCGCTTTTCGAGGTGTTGGGCGTGTAGGGTTGCGAAAAGAAAGGGTCATCCGACAGCGTCATTTGACGTCGTAGATAGCTCAATTCTGTCTCGTCCAAGGCGCTGCGACGATGCGGTGCGCTGCGCTCGATATTGCGCACGCGCGGACCGTCTTCGTGTGCAGCGCTTGTGCCGGAGCTGGTTGCGGTGCTGCGTTGACGTTCTGGTTTGAGCAAGGCTTTGAGCTCGAATTGCTGCTTGGTCAGTTTTTGAATGGCGCTTAGCAGGCGCTCATCCTCATCGGTGACCAAGGACAGGGCGCGCCCAGACGCACCGGCGCGACCGGTACGGCCAATGCGGTGTACGTAGTCTTCGGCATTGTACGGTAGGTCAAAATTCACCACGCACGGCATATCGGCGATGTCCAAACCACGCGCGGCGACGTCGGTGGCAACGAGAATCGGCACGGTGCCGTTTTTAAACTCGTCCAGCGTGGCCAGACGTTCGGTTTGTGTCTGGTCGCCATGCAGCGCGCGGGCGTTGATTTGCGCGCGTTGTAAAAATCGCGCCAAATCGCGGGCTTCGATTTTGGTGTTGACGAAAATCATCGCCTGATCGACTGATTCTTGGCGCAGCAGTTGCGCCAGCGCGCTGCGTTTGTGATTTTTATCGCGCACTTGGAACATCGATTGGGTGATGGTGGTCGCGGTGGCGTTGCGTTGGGCGGTTTCGATCAGCACGGGATTTTTTTGGTACGACTCGGCGAGCTTGCGAATCTCCGGCGAGAACGTGGCGGAGAACAGCAGCGTTTGGCGCTGTTTTGGCAGCAAGTTCAGGATACGTTGCAGATCGGGCAAGAAGCCCATGTCGAGCATGCGGTCGGCTTCGTCCAGAACGAGGTATTGCACCTGCCCCAGATTGACATTGCGTTGCTCCAGATGATCAAGCAGTCGCCCCGGTGTGGCGATCAGCAGCTCCACGCCTGCACGCACGGCGGGCGTTTGCGTTTTGATGTCCACGCCGCCGAAGACTACGGCGGTGCGAATGTCGGTGTGCTTGGCATAGGTGTGTGCGTTATCCGCGACCTGCACCGCCAGCTCGCGTGTCGGACAGAGTACCAAAGCACGCACCGGATGGCGCGCGGGTGAGGTGCTGGTTGAGGACAGCGGCAGAATTTTTTGTAAAATTGGCAGTACAAAGCTGGCGGTTTTACCCGTGCCGGTTTGTGCCGAGCCCATCACGTCTTGGCCGGACAGTACGACCGGAATCGCTTGCGCTTGTATCGGTGTCGGTGTGGTATAACCGGCTTCGTGAACCGCGCGCAGGATGCGTTCGTCCAAGGCAAAGTCGGTAAAGACGGTCGGTGTGTCTGCGGAGGGCTTGTGTGTGTGGGTGCTCATGTCGTGATAAATCTGAATAGGCGTATGCTGTGTTTAATATGCTATTGTAGCTGATTCGGCGGTGGCCGATAGCGGCTTTTCCAGAACGGACGTGCTGATTGGCGCGAGGTCTGTGCGCGGTGAGGCTTGTGTTTTGGTAAAAAACGCATAAAATAGCACGACTGTACGATTAGGCAGCGGATTTGAAGGATCAAAAGATATGACAACTACCCTCCCCACAGCAGACCTTAGCCACGCGCCAATCACGCCAACGACGCCGAGCAGTACGCCGTTGACCGAAGCGGCGGCGGATATCTCGCGCTCGCAGATAGAACCAATGGGTGAGCCGGTGGCGCGCACCCTGATGCATCGTCGCACGTTTTGCTATGAAGTGTTTGAGCGTGCCGATGGCTTGTGGGACATCGAAGCGCAAATGCAGGATCGCAAAACCTATGCGTTTACCTTGGCCAGTTCCCTACGTGCGCCAGCCGAGCCGCTGCACAGCATGATTTTGCGCGTGACGGTGGACCATACGTTGACCATCGTCGATGTGCAGGCGCAGACCTTCGGCGCGCCGTATTTGGCGCAGTGCCAGACGATTACGCCGGATTATCGCAAAATGATCGGCTTGAATATCATCAAAGGTTTTCGCCCCGCGATTCGCGAGCTATTTGATGGCGTGGCCGGCTGCACCCATTTGACCGAGCTGGCCAATAGTCTGCCGACTGTGGTCATTCAGGGGGTGGCTGTGGAATTAAATACGCGCCATCGCAAAGCCGTCGGTGATGCGCAGGCGGGTCGGCCCTTCCAGATCAATAAATGCCATGCCTTGGCCGAAGGCGCTGAGGCGGTCAAGCTGTATTACCCGACTTGGTATCAAAAACCAGCCCCATCATCGTCCGAGTGAATGGGTTGCGCTGGCGTTTTGGCTGCGCAGGCCTTGTTGGGCGCGGCTTGACGGGGCGTCCTGAAAAAACGTGGATTTCCCATCAAAAATAGCGATGCGCTCAAAGCAATGAGGTAGAATGCTGGCGCATAGCTTCACTCCATCCTGCGGGCGTGTTCTGCAGGTATTTCCGTGTATTTAATATCCATCAATGACTCAAAGGGGTTTTTGTCATGAAGATTCATGAGTATCAAGGTAAAGAAATTCTAAAAAAATATGGTGTACCGGTACTGCGCGGCATTCCTGCTTTTTCAGTGGAGGACGCACTCAAGGCGGCTCAAGCGTTGGGCGGCTCGGTCTGGGTGGTCAAAGCGCAAATTCACGCCGGTGGTCGCGGTAAAGGCGGCGGTGTGAAAGTGGCCAAGTCCATGGACGAGGTCAAACACTACGCCGAGCAAATCCTCGGTATGCAATTGGTCACGCACCAAACCGGCCCTGCGGGGCAAAAAGTACGTCGTCTGCTGATCGAAGAAGGCGCGAACATTCAAAAAGAATACTATTTGGGCATGGTGATTGATCGTGCCACGCAAAAAACCTGCGTCATGGCCTCGTCCGAAGGCGGCATGGATATTGAACACGTGGCCGAGCACACCCCTGAGTTGATTCACAAGCTGTACGTTGATCCGGTCACCGGCATTACCGATGAACAAGCCGATGACTTGGCACGCAAAATGGGCATGCCCGAAGGTTCAGTTGCGGGCGCGCGTAGCGTATTGCAAGGGCTGTACCAAGCTTTTGTCGAAACCGATGCCGATTTGGCGGAAATCAATCCGCTGATAACCACCGCCGATGGCAAAGTCGTGGCGCTGGACGCAAAAATGAATTTTGACTCCAATGCACTGTACCGTCATCCGGAAATCGTCGAAATGCGCGATCTGGATGAAGAGGACGCGGCGGAAATCGAAGCTTCCAAGCACGGCTTGTCCTACATCTCACTGGATGGCAATATCGGCTGTCTGGTCAACGGCGCGGGCTTGGCGATGGCGACGATGGACACCATCAAGCTGTATGGCGGCGAACCGGCGAACTTCCTCGACGTGGGCGGTGGCGCAACGACGGAGAAAGTCACCGAAGCCTTCAAACTCATGCTCAAAAATCCGAATCTCAAAGCCATTTTGGTCAATATTTTCGGCGGCATCATGAAATGTGACGTGATTGCCGAAGGTGTAGTCTCTGCGGCCAAACAAGTGCATTTGAAAGTGCCTCTGGTGGTGCGCATGAAAGGCACCAACGAAGAGTTGGGTAAAAAGATTCTGGCCGACTCCGGCTTGCCGATTATTTCTGCCGATACCATGGCGCAGGCTGCCGAACGCGTGGTCGCCGCAGCGCAAGAACACGCAACGGCGGATGAAAACGGTCTGGGCGGCAAAGTGGCTGCTGCAGCAGGCGTGGCGGGCGTCGCTGGTCTTGCGGCCACCGTAGGCGACAAAGTGGGCCATGTGACCGAAGGCGTGGTTGATGTGGTGAAAAATACCGCCAGTGGCGTAGCGGATATGGCCGGCGAAGTGGCGGACGCGGTGGGTGACATCGCCGACAGCTCGGTTTCTGCGGCCAAATCGGTGGTCAGCGGCGCAGTGGATCTGGCCGGTGGTGCAGTCGAAACCGTGGGCGATATCGCCAGTGGTTCGGTCGATGTGGTCAAATCCGCAGCGACGGGCGTGGCGGATCTGGCGGGAGAAGCCGTTGAAGCCGTGGGTGATATTGCCAGCGGTTCGGTTGAGGCGGTCAAAGACGTGGTCGCCGGTACGGATAAATTGGTGGGCGGCGCGGTTGCGTCGGCGACCGCTGCTGGTGCGACGGCATTGGGCGTGAGTGCGCAGGGCGCGGAAAAAAGCGCGAGCTGGGTGAAACGCTACTGGTGGTTGTTGCCATTGGCTTTGCTGTTGGGGTGGTTGTTGACCCAATGTGGCGGTCAAAAACCGGCGGCTGCACCGCCAGCGGCACAAACAGGGCAGGCGACTCAAGCCGCACCGGCCACTCCGGCAGCACCTGCTGCGCCAGCGAAGGTGCACTCCTTGGATGCGGCGGTGGTTGAGCTGTTCAAAACCAAGGGGGCGAATATTGCCTTTGTGGGTAATAAACTGACCCTCACGGGCGAAGTGGCCGATCAAGCGACCAAAGACGAATTGCTCGCTAAAGCCAAAGCCGTGTTGGCCAGCTTGGGTACGAGCGTGACTTTGGACGATCAAATGCTGGTCAAAGGCGCGAAAGCCTCTGCCGGCGCGGTGCTGTTGAAAGTGAACTTTGCGACCGGTTCTTCCGTGATTCCAGCAGCGGACAAAGCGGGTTTGAATGAATTCGCAGCGGGCGCGAAAAAAGCGGCACTCAAAGGTGAAATCTCTGGTCATACCGATAACACGGGTAATGCCGCAGCCAATGTCGCGCTCTCGGATGCGCGTGCCAAAGCGGTGGTGGCGTATTTGATCAAACAAGGGATTGCTGCGGATGCCTTGACTGCCAAAGGTTACGGCGCGGACAAACCGATTGCCAATAATGGTACCGAAGACGGTCGTGCACGCAATCGTCGTGTGGAATTCATGCCGGCTAAATAAAAACGTCTTTGAACAGTTATTGGATAGCTATTTTTAAGGAATTGAGGATAACATGAGTATCTTGATTAATAAAAATACCCGCGTGATTACCCAAGGGATTACGGGGAAAACTGGTCAGTTTCACACCCATTGGTGTCGTGAATACGCCAACGGCAAAGAATGCTTCGTCGCGGGCGTGAATCCGAAAAAAGCCGGTGAAAATTTCGAAGGCGTGCCCATCTATGGCACGGTCGCTGAAGCCAAAGCGCAAACCGGCGCAACCGTATCGGTGATTTATGTACCACCGGCGGGTGCGGCTGCGGCGATTTGGGAAGCGGTTGAAGCGGATTTGGATTTGGTGGTGTGCATTACCGAGGGCATTCCGGTGCGCGATATGATGGCCGTGCGTGACCGCATGCGCCGTGAAAATCGCAAAACCTTATTGCTCGGGCCGAACTGTCCGGGTGTGATTACGCCGGAAGAGTTGAAGATCGGCATCATGCCGGGACATATTCACCGCAAAGGTCGCATTGGGGTGCTCAGTCGCTCCGGTACCTTGACCTACGAAGCGGTGGCGCAGTTGACCGAGCTCGGCTTGGGGCAATCGACCGCAGTGGGCATTGGCGGCGATCCGGTGAATGGTTTGAAACACATCGATGTGATGAAACTGTTCAACGACGATCCCGATACCGATGCGGTGGTGATGATCGGTGAAATCGGTGGCGGTGACGAAGAGGAAGCCGCACGCTGGATCAAAGACCACATGAAAAAACCGGTCGTCGGCTTTATCGCTGGCGTGACCGCGCCGCCGGGCAAACGCATGGGGCACGCGGGCGCGATCATCTCAGGTGGCAAGGGTACGGCGCAGGAGAAGCTGGAGATTATGGACGCCTGTGGCATCACCGTGACCCGCAATCCATCGGAAATGGGGCGTTTGCTTAAAGCCAAGTTGTAATGTGCACAATAGCTTGATGAATCAAAGCACCTTCGGGTGCTTTTGTTCTAGCGGTTGGGGAAAATAGGTGTGTGTGCGGCTGGAGCGGTGTGCCGCAGTGCTGATTTTACCTATATAATTCATTTCGTTATTAATGATTGAGTAGGGTTGTTGCTTGTGAAAAATTCTTTTGTGGGTGTGATGGTGCGCGAATTTTGGGGCGCGTGGCTGATCAGTGTGATTGCTTTGGCTGCGGCTTATTGGATAGGGACGCATTCCGCTTCGGGCAATGCATGGGCGGCGGTCATGGCGGTGTTGATTTTGGGTTTGTTTGAGGTGTCCATCTCGTTTGATAATGCGGTTGTGAACGCGATGGTGCTGAAAAAGCAGTCGAACGCGTTTCGCTTGGCGTTTTTGACCATCGGCTTTTTAATTGGTGTGGTTGGGATGCGTTTACTGCTGCCTTTGCTGATCGTCGCGATGACCACAGGCCAAAGCTTGAGCGCAGTCTATGATATGGCGGTGAATAATCCGGATGAGTACAGTCATCAGCTGCATTTGCATCATGTGGAAGTGATGTTGTTTGGTGGGGCATTTTTGATGATGGTGGCGCTGACGTGGTTGTTCGATCATGAACGTGCTATTCACTGGCTGGGCGGTTTTGAGCGACGTTTGGCCGCGCTGGGTAAACTGTCGATGTTGGCGGCGGGCGTCACCTTGGCCTTGGTCTTGGTGGTGGTGTTTATGTTGGATGAGGCGCACCGTTATGTGGGCTTGCTGGCCGGAACCATCGGGGTGGTGATTTATATCATCGTCGGTGGTTTGGGCGATGCGCTGGGTGATGAAGGGACGGACGATGCTTTGGATGTGGGTGATGTCAGTCAGCTGGTGAAGAAGGGTTTGTCTGCGGCGATTGCGACCTTTACCTTTTTGGAGGTGCGCGATGCGTCCTTCAGTTTTGATGGGGTGATCGGTGCCTTTGCCATCAGCAAGGATATTTTCTTAATCATGCTGGGCTTGGGGGTTGGCGCGCAGTGGGTGCGATCGTTGACCATTTATTTTGTGAAACGCGATACGCTGGGCGAATATCGCTATTTGGAGCATGGGGCGCATTGGGCGATTTTGGCTTTGGCTGCTTTGATGCTGGTCAGTGCCTTGCGTGAGGTACCTGAAGCGGTCACGGGCTTGATTGGTTTGGTATTGATCGGTTTGTCGTTCTGGTCGTCGATCGTGGCACGACGCAAAGAGCTCAAGGCATCATCGCATTCCTAAGCCGAGGTTGTGGGTGCAATAAAAAACGTACAGCGTCTTGCTGTACGTTTTTTTATGGGGATTCGCTCGCGCCGGTGTTTCACTTTTGATGCAACACGCGAAAGACTTTTTCCATATCGCCGTTGGCCCAATCGGGAATGATTTTAAGTGATTTGTATAGGGTGTCGTCAATCGCTGCGCGCTCGGCTTGTTTGGGGGCTTTGAGCACATAGTCCACCACCGGTTGCTGCGGTGTGCCGCTATTGCGCGGATGGTCTATGCCGATGCGCAAGCGCCAGAAATCCGCCGTACCGAGTTTGGCCTGAGTGTCTTTCAGACCGTTGTGCCCGCCGGTGGAGCCGCCGATTTTCATTTTTGCTGCGCCGACGGGAATGTCTAATTCGTCGTGCAGCACGAGGATGTCTTTGGGTAGAATTTTGTAGAAGTTCGCCAGCGCCGCAATCGCTTGCCCCGAGCGATTCATATAGGTCATGGGTTTGAGTAGCCATACGTCGGTATTGCCAATGCGTGCGCGTCCGGCAAAGCCATGAAATTTGCTTTGTGTCGTCAAGTTTGCGCCGTATTCGCGTGCGATGTCGTCCAATAGCCACCAGCCTGCGTTGTGCCGAGTGTCTTCGTATTCTGCGCCGGGGTTGCCCAGTCCGACGATGAGTTTAGCGGTGTCTGCCATGATGAGTGTGTCTGAAATGTAAACAACCCACCGCGAACGGTGGGCTGCCATGATACCACAGAGCTGCTGCGCGATTATTTACCGGCAGTGGCCAAAGTGATGTCTTTTTGTTTGCCCAATACCAAAGACACGCCGGCTGGCAAAGTCAATTGGCTGGCTTTGACCGCTTGGCTGGCTTCCAATTTGGAAGTGTCCACGACCAAAACGTTTGGCAAGTCTTTCGGCAAAGCCGATACTTTCAGGTTGAACACCGCTGGGCGAACGCGCTGAGAAGCCAATTTCACGGCTGGAGAGTTTTCACCACCCACGAATTTCAAAGGTACTTTGGCTACCACTGCTTCGTCCGCATTCACGCGTTGCAAGTCAATGTGCAAAACTTGTGGTTTGAACGGGTGAACTTGTACGT
>CAZCDD010000033.1:0-10390 GCA_964497405.1 uncultured Hydromonas sp.
ACGCCTTGTAAGGGCGCCGCTCTACCAACTGAGCTAAACACCCAATCTTAAAAACAATTAGTTTACCGCATCTTTCAATGCTTTACCAGGACGGAATTTAGGCACTTTAGCTGCCTTGATTTTGATTTCCGCGCCTGTTTGTGGGTTACGACCAACACGCGCCGCACGTTTGCCCACAGAGAAAGTACCGAAGCCAACCAAAGTTACAGTACCACCTTTTTTCAAAGTTTTCTTAACAGCTGTTGTTACAGCGTCTAATGCACGACCTGCAGCGGCTTTTGAAATTTCAGCTTCACCAGCAATGAAATCCACCAATTCTGACTTATTCATCTAATTAATCTCCACCAGCTAAGTTTTTGCAATCCTCAATGAAGCCTACAATTCATCAACAATGAGGGCTATAGGTCATTCACAACGGGGCGAATTTAACCATAGTTTTCGCACGCCCGTCAAGTCATTTGCCAATTTTTATTTTTGCTCGGGCCAATAAGCATCAGACTTTTGAAGCAAAAACCTTTGGAAAGCCGCATAAAATCAGAAACTTAGATTTCATATTGATGTCACATTCGAGCTTTTATTTGAATGTAAATTTTTTCAGTTGATTGACGGCTTTTTATGATTTGTTTGTGCTTTTCAGAAAAAATTACACTCAATTGAAGCACTTTTATGGTTTTTTGCGCCGCCTGAGCTGTCGTGGCGGCTATGTTTTGCCGCACTTTTGCTTTAGAATGAGGGTTTATTTTGATCCATTATTACAGGAAAGCGTCGGGCATGAGTCAATCCAATCATTCTCAGTTACACAATAAATCAGCGGGCTGGTCCGCTCTTTTTTCCGAGCCCATGAGTGAGCTGGTCAAACGCTACACCGCCTCGGTATTTTTTGACAAACGCTTGGCGTTATTTGACATTCAGGGTTCTTTAGCGCACGCGCAAATGCTCTCGGAGCAACGCATCATTTCAGCACAAGATTTAGCGGACATTCAACGCGGCCTGACGCAGATCCAGCAGGAGATCGAAGCAGGTACGTTCGAATGGCAATTGGATTTAGAAGACGTGCATTTGAACATCGAAGCGCGCCTGACCAGCTTGGTTGGCTTGGCGGGTAAACGCCTGCACACCGGTCGCTCACGCAACGATCAGGTGGCCACCGACATTCGCCTGTGGCTGCGCGCGCAGATTGACGACATCGTTGTGGCATTGAATAACCTCTGCGCGGGTTTACTGGATGTGGCTGAGCGCGAATCCGCCACCATTTTGCCCGGCTTTACACACCTGCAAGTGGCGCAACCCGTCACCTTTGGCCATCATTTGTTGGCGTATGTGAATATGTTTGCGCGCGATGCGGAACGCATGCAGGATACGCGCAAACGCGTGAACCGCTTGCCGCTGGGCGCTGCGGCGCTGGCAGGCACCACCTATCCGATTCGTCGCGAACGCACGGCGCAATTGCTCGATTTTGAAAGCATCTGCGACAATTCGCTGGATGCCGTATCCGATCGCGACTTCGCGATTGAATTCTGCGCCGCGGCTTCCTTGGTGATGATGCACGTCTCGCGCTTGTCAGAGGAGTTGGTCAACTGGATGAGCCCTCGCATTGGTTTCATTGACTTGGCTGATCGCTTCTGCACCGGCTCATCGATCATGCCGCAAAAGAAAAATCCGGATGTACCCGAACTGGCGCGCGGTAAAACCGGCCGCGTCTATGGCGATTTGATGAGTTTGTTGACCCTGATGAAAGGCCAACCGCTGGCGTATAACAAGGACAACCAAGAGGACAAAGAGCCGCTGTTTGATGCGGTGGATACCGTTTTGGAAACCCTGTTGATTTTCACCGAAATGGTTCAGGGCATCACGGTTAAAGCGGACAATATGCGTGCCGCCGCACTGCAAGGCTTCTCCACCGCGACCGATTTGGCCGACTATTTGGTGAAAAAAGGTCTGCCGTTCCGCGACGCACACGAGGCCGTGGCGCACGCGGTCAAAGTCTGCACACAAAAAGGCTGCGATCTGGCCGATTTGACACTGGATGAGTTGCGCGCCGCCACCGATTTATCCGCGGAGCAACAAGCGCTCATTGATGCGGATGTCTCGCACTGCTTGACACTCGAAGGCAGCGTGGCCGCGCGCAACCACGTCGGCGGCACAGCGCCGGAGCAGGTTCGTGCCGAAGTGGCTAAATGGCGCAATCGTATAACGCCATAAAACTCAAGTCCGCAATCAAAAAGCGAGTGTTGAACACTCGCTTTTTACTTTTTTAGCACCCGCTCATCAGAACTGCGCTACATCAAAGTTGCCGGTCAAATCACCCGCTTCGCACACCGCTTGCGCCCACGCCTGCGCCTGTGGCAATAGCGACTGAATGTAGAACGCCGAGGTGTCGATTTTACCGTTCAAGAACACAACGTCGTTGTTACCTGCATCGAGCTGCGCTTGCGCGGCCAATGCGGCACGCGCGCTGTGCCATGCGCTCACCACCAAACCGGCAAGCTTGAGGTACAACACCGAACCGGCAAACACATTGTTTGGCGCGGTTTTGGTGTGCACCAACACAAAGTCCACCACTTGACGGAACGCTGCGTTAGCTTGCGCCAAATTCGCGGCCAAGCCATTCAGGCATGCATGGCTGCTCGCCTGCAATTGCGCCACGGTCGCGTCAATCTGTGCGGCAAAGTGCTGCGCCACCGCGCCACCATCGCGCAAGGTTTTACGCCCCACCAAGTCGTTCGCCTGAATGGCGGTCGTGCCTTCGTAGATCGGCAAAATACGCGCATCACGGTAGTACTGCGCCGCGCCGGTTTCCTCAATGAAGCCCATACCGCCATGCACCTGAACGCCGAGGCTGGCCATTTCCACCGACATTTCGGTTGAGTAACCTTTGACTAACGGCACCATGAATTCAAACTGTGCTTGCGCCTGCGCACGCGTCGCTGCGTCGGCGTGGCGATGCGCGATATCGTTCAAACCTGCGGTGTGCAATGCCATCGCACGGCAGGCCTCCACTGTGGATTTCATGGTCAGCAACATGCGTTTGACATCCGGGTGGTGGATGATCGCTACGGCTTCGCGTGCGGAACCATCCACCGGACGGCTTTGTACGCGCTCTTTGGCGTATTGCACGGCTTTTTGGTACGCGCGCTCCATGATGCCGATGCCTTGTACCCCCACGCCAAAACGCGCGGCATTCATCATGATGAACATGTATTCCAAACCGCGGTTTTCTTCACCGACCAGCTCACCGAGCGCACCACCGTTATCGCCAAATTGCAACACCGCCGTCGGGCTGGCTTTGATACCCAGCTTGTGTTCCAAAGAAATGGTCTGCACGTCATTGGCTGCGCCCAAGCTGCCATCTGCGTTGATCAGGAACTTCGGTACGATAAACAGTGAAATGCCTTTGATGCCTTCCGGTGCATTCGGCGTGCGCGCGAGCACGAGGTGCATGATGTTGTCGGTGTAATCATGGTCGCCAAAGGTGATGAAAATTTTCGTGCCGAATACTTTATAGCGCCCATCGGCTTGCGGTTCGGCGCGCGAGCGAATCAGCGCCAAATCAGAACCGGATTGCGGCTCGGTCAAGTTCATCGTGCCGGTCCATTCGCCGGAAATCAGGCGAGGAATGTAGGTTTGCTTTTGCGCTGCGCTGCCCGCGGTCAAAACCGCCTCAATCGCACCGTCGGTCAACAACGGGCACAGACCAAATGAGGTATTCGCACCGTTAATCATCTCATTACACGCCGTAGCGATCAGTTTCGGCAAATCCTGCCCACCTACGTCTTCGGGGTGCGACAGACCTTGCCAACCGCCCTGCACATACTGCTCGAACGCTGCTTTAAATCCTGGGCTGGTGGTGACTTTGCCGTCCTTGAGGAACGACGGCTGCTCATCACCCGGACGATTGGTCGGCGCAATCACGTCCTGATTGATTTTCGCCGCCTCATCCAAAATCCCTGCGACCGTTTCCATGTCCAAATCCATGGCCGTATCCTGCATAATTTGCGGCATATCGGCGATGTGCTCTAAGGCGAACAACATATCTTTTTGAGGGGCGATGTATGTCATGATTCCAACCTTTACCTAAAACAATGAATCTGCTGATGAATAATTTTTTAAAAAACCCAGCCCTCGACTGCGCCGGGAGCTGGGTTGATGTGCTTTGTGCGATTTTTCAGATCAGGACGATCAAACCGCCGCAGTCAGTTGCGGTACGATTTCAAACAAATCGCCGACGATACCGTAATCCGCGATTTGGAAAATCGGTGCGTCTGCGTCTTTATTGATCGCCACGATGACTTTAGAGTCTTTCATACCGGCTTGGTGCTGAATCGCACCCGAAATCCCCACCGCGATGTACAACTGCGGCGCAACGATTTTGCCGGTTTGACCCACTTGCAAATCGTTCGGCACATAGCCTGCGTCCACCGCTGCGCGTGACGCGCCCATAGCGGCGTTGAGCTTGTCGGCCAGAGCTTCGATGATTTTGAAGTTTTCCGCCGAACCGACACCGCGGCCACCCGATACGACGATGTTCGCAGAGGTCAATTCGGGACGATCGGATTTGGCCACTTCGCGTGACACAAATGCGGCGCTGTTCGCCACAGCCTGTACCGCTTGCGCTTCTACCGCAGCCGAGCCACCGCTCGCCGCTGCCGCGTCAAAACCGGTGGTACGCACGGTAATTACTTTAACCGCATCGGCTGATTGTACCGTTGCCATCACGTTACCTGCGTAGATCGGACGCACGAAGGTGTCGGCAGACTCTACCGCTACGATTTCGGAAATTTGCGCCACGTCCAGTTTAGCTGCGACGCGTGGCAATACACTTTTCGCCATCGAAGTCGCTGGGGCGACGATGTGGCTGTAGTTGCCGGCAACGCTCAAAATTTGCGCTGCGACCGCTTCGGACGTTTGCTCGGCCAAAGCCGCATCATCAAAAGTCAATACTTTGCTCACGCCCGCTACGGCTGCGGCTGCTTGCGCTGCTGCGCTAACACCGCTACCAATCACGGCCACGTGAATATCGCCACCGATTTTCGCCGCTGCAGTGACTGCATTCAGGGTCGCGCCCTTGAGCGATTGATTGTCGTGTTCTGCAATTACTAAAACAGTCATTTTATTCTCCTATCCATTCATTCCGTTGAACCGTCAATCAACCCAGCACTTTGGCTTCGTTGCGCAGTTTTTCCACCAAGGTCGCTACGTCTGGCACGATCACACCGGCGCTGCGCACTGGCGGCTCGGAGACCTTCAGGGTTTTCAGGCGTGGCGCCACATCTACGCCCAAGGCGTCCGGCGTGGTGGTGTCCAACGGTTTTTTCTTCGCTTTCATGATGTTTGGCAAAGTGGCATAACGCGGCTCGTTCAAACGCAAATCTGCGGTAATCACAGCCGGTAAGCTCATGCTCACGGTTTCCAAACCACCGTCCACTTCGCGGGTCACGGTGGCTTTGCCATCGGCCACCACAACTTTGGAGGCGAAAGTCGCTTGCGGCAGATCCAGCAATGCTGCGACCATCTGACCGGTTTGATTCGCGTCGTCGTCGATTGCTTGTTTGCCCATGATGATCAGCGCTGGATTTTCTTGCTTGGCCACGGCAGCCAACAATTTAGCCACCGCCAGTGGCTGCAACGCCTCATTGGTTTCGATCAAAATCGCACGATCCGCACCCAGCGCCAATGCGCTGCGCAAGGTCTCTTGGCATTGCGTCACACCGGCAGAAACGGCGACGATCTCAGTCGCAACACCCGCTTCTTTCAAGCGCACAGCTTCTTCCATCGCGATTTCATCAAACGGATTCATCGACATTTTCACATTCGCAATGTCCACGTCCGAGCCGTCGGCTTTCACTCGAACCGAAACGTTGTAGTCAACCACGCGTTTGACCGGTACTAAAACTTTCATCGTTTTCCCCCATCAATAGGAATCTAAAAAATCAAGCCATCGACGATGGCCGGTTTGGATTGAACAAGCATTCTGAACAGGCAATGCGCTGTGTGACAACAGCCAGCACGCAGCTCAAATCGCTCACGAAATCTCACTTGCATTATACGCATTTTTGCGGACATTCAGCCACCCGCTTGGGCTCAGCCCCAACAGCCAGAGGAAAAAACACCCCTTGCGTTCACCGTTGCCACGCATACCAATACGAAAAATAGCACACTCGTTCTTTTTTTTCAAATGTTTTTTTATTTTTTCAACATTTTTGAAAAATTTATAGGCATTTATCGCTTTTTCATAAAAAGCTGTGGCACGGCCTCCGCCGCAGGCTTTTCACACCAACAATAAGCGCAACTCATCCACGCTGTGCGCCACCGCACTCGGCTCAGACGCCAACAAACTGCGATAATCGTGCGCACCGTAGGTCACCGCAATGCTGCGCATCTGAATATTATGCGCCATATCAATGTCATAGCGCGTATCACCGATCATCACCGCACGGCTGACCGGCACATCCAACTCCTCTAAAATCTCTTGCAGCATCAAAGGATGCGGTTTAGACACCGTTTCATCGGCGGTGCGCGTGGCGATGAAAAAACGTTTCAAATCCGGTCTCGACTCAAACACATGATTCAGCCCTATGCGTGATTTACCCGTCGCCACCGCCATATAGCGATTTTGCGCGCGCAAAGCCTCCAATAGCGCCCACACACCGTCGTACAAACTGACCTCCAATTCGGCCGTGAAATAATATTTGCGGTACAGGCTCATCAAGGCCTGCATATCGCGCTCAGCCAACGGATGTCCGAGCAAAGCATGAGCCGCCTCGGCAAAGCCCAAGCCGATGACTTGTTGCGCCTGATGTTGGGTATATTCGCCCAAGCCCAACTCACTCGCCGCGCGGCACAAACTGTGCGAAATCATGGCGGTCGAATCAAACAGCGTACCGTCCCAGTCAAAAATAATCAGTTGTGCGTCGCTAAATGAGGGGGATGGTGCGTCGCTTGCCAGCGAATTGTGTGATGACATGATCTGTCCTTTGATAATACCTGTGACTCTATGCTTGAGAATCCATGTAAAAATGGTTGCCCAGAGGCAACCATATGAAGTATGTGTTATCCGCGCAACAGCGCACTGATGGCCCGCAGCTCCTCCAGCACGCCCGCCATATCGGATACATCCGCTGGCTCGACCCATGCCTGCGTCGGCAGCGGCGTTTCGTGCGCGATGTGATCCGAAGGAGGCGTTGGCGCCTTAACTGGCTCAGCCTCTGTCGTTGGCGGCACATCGGGCGGCGCCAGTTCGAAGGATTGCACATCCTCCGCTGCTTTTTGTTCCAACTGCAAACGCGCACCGGCTATCGTGAATCCTTGCTCGTACAGCAGTTCACGAATTTTGCGCACCAATTGCACCTCGTGCAACTGATAGTAGCGGCGATTACCACGACGTTTCATCGGACGCAACTGCACGAATTCCTGCTCCCAGTAGCGCAGTACATACGAGCGCACGTCGCACAGCTGGCTCACCTCACCGATGGTAAAGTAGCGCTTGGCTGGAATCGACGGCAGATCGCGGGTGAGCACGTAGCCTTGGGGTTGCGTCATGGTTGCGTTGGTCCTTTTTCGTATTTATCGCGCCGAATACGCTATCCATTGTAGGAGTGATGTTATTGTACACAATCGTACATACAGCGGGGTGAAAACTGCGGCAGTTATGCGCCCGCTCCGGCTTTTTCAACCTGCTCTTTGAGTTTTTGGCTGGCGTGAAAGCTCACCACGCGACGCGCGCTGATGGGCACGACTTCGCCGGTTTTCGGATTGCGGCCCGGGCGCGAGGCTTTATCACGTACCGAAAAGTTACCAAAGCCCGACAGCTTGACCACATCGCCTGACTCCAAACCCATACGAATTTCCTCGAAAAACGCTTCGACCATTTCCTTGGCTTCACGCTTGTTCAGTCCGACCTGCGCGAACAACAGCTCCGCCAACTCGGCCTTGGTCAGCGTGAACGAGCCATCCTCCATTTTCGCCTCATCAATCAGCTCATTGAGTGTGTCTAAAATCAATTTATCGTCTTGGTTCATACGGCCTATCCTGCTTTGATTGTATTTATGAATAAATTTGTGTGTCAATTAACGCAAACGCGCACCCAATTGAGCTTGTAACTCGCTCAAAATCAACGCCATCACCTGCTCGATTTGTGCGTCCTGCAAGGTATTGTTCAGGTCTTGCAACTGTACGTGGTACGCCATGCTTTTCTCATCATCCGCAACGCGTTCACCCTGATATACGTCAAACAACTGTACCGACTGGATGATCGCGCACGCTGCACTGCTTTGGCGCAAATTGAAGATAAGTTCTTGAATTTGTTGCGCTAATATATCACGTTTCACGATAATCGCCAAATCGCGGGTGGCCACTTGTTGCTTGGACACCGGCTGTGCCACTGGAACAGCGCGCGCCAAAACCGCCTGCGCATCCAGCTCAAACAACATCGGCGCGCGCGGCAAATCATGCGTTTGCTGCAAACGCGGGTGCATCTGACCGAGCCAGCCGATTTCATGATCGTTGGCAAATACCTTGGCGCAGCGTCCGGGGTGCGCCGCCGGATGAGCGAACGCCTCAAAGGTCAACAGCGCCGGCGCAAATAAACGCTCCAAATCACCCTTCACATCGTAAAAATCCACATCCGCAGTTTTCGCCCCCCACTGCTCCGGCTGCGCCGCACCGTAGGCCAAGCCCGCCAAACGCAAGGGCTGCGCGATATTCGGCACGGTTGATTCAGTCGCCTGCACACGCGCGTCGCGGTGGAATACCTTGGCGATTTCAAACACGCGCACGCGGTTTTGCGAGCGCGCCACATTGGTTTTCAGATTGTGTACCAGTGAGCCGATCAACTGCGTACGCATCACCGCGAGCGACGCGGCAATCGGATTGAGCAATTCAATCGCCGTATGCTCTGGCAAAGCAAAATCACGCTCCAGCGCCGGATCAACGAAGCTGTAATTCACCACTTCCTGATAATCCATCGCCACCAACGCATCGCGCACCGCATCGGCCGGACGCAGCGCTTCCGGCGCATCGAGCACGCTCATACGCGCCACCGGTGCGTTCACCGGAATATGGTCGTAGCCAAACAAACGCACGACCTCTTCGATCAAATCCTCTTCAATCGCCATGTCAAAGCGATACGGCGGCGCTTGTACATGCAGTACCTCGCCGTTGGCGGTATTTTCGCGCGTCACATTCAATTGCAAACGCGACAAATCCGCCACCATGCGATCAGCCGGAATATCCACGCCAATCACTTTACACGCACGCGCCACGCGCATAGAAACCTGTTCGCGAGTCGGCAATTGCCCCACCACTTCAGACACGGGGCCGATTTGTACGGGGTTTTCCTTACCTTCGCCACCGCAAATGTGCTGCACCAGCGCCGTGGCGTATTCCAACGCCTCCAACTGCCCCGTGAAATCCACGCCGCGCTCAAAGCGATGCGCCGCATCCGAGGTAAATTTGTAACGACGGGTTTTGCCTTGAATCACTTCAGGCGCAAAGAATGCTGCTTCGAGGAAAATATCCGTCGTGCTCAACTCCGCCTTGCTGTCCCAGCTACCCATCACGCCCGCCATACCCACCGCTTGCGCATCATCGGCGATCACCAACACATCATCCTGCATCTCGTGCGTTTGCTCGTTCAGCAGTTTGATCGACTCGCCCGCCTTCGCCATGCGCGCGGTCAAACCACCGTGCAAACGCGCGAGGTCATACACATGCATCGGCTGACCGAGCGTGAGCATGACATAGTTCGTAATATCCACCAACGCAGAAATCGAACGATGCCCCGCACGCTCCAAACGGCGCACCATCCACAGGGGCGTTGGCGCATTTGCATTCAGATTCTTAATCACACGCCCGGTAAAACGCCCACACGCAGCAGGCGCATCAATGCGAATCGGCAAAGTCGCATCGCAGTTCGGCGCAACCGGCTCAATCGTCAACGGCGTCAATGGCACGGCTTTCTCGCCACCGACCAAAGCACACACATCGCGTGCCACACCGCGCACCGACAAGCAGTCCGCGCGGTTCGGCGTGAGTTTGATGGTGTACACCGTATCGTCCAAATCCAAATACGCACGGATGTTTTCACCCACCGGCGCCGCATTGTCACCACTCGCTGGCAATTCGTACAAACCGCTCGCATCGGGGTTAATCCCCAACTCTTTGGCCGAGCACAGCATCCCGCTGGAAGCCACACCACGCAATTTTGCATCCTTGATTTTAAAGTCGCCCGGCAACACCGCGCCCACGGTCGCACACGGCACGCGTATGCCCACGCGCGCGTTCGGCGCACCGCACACGATTTGCAACGGTTCGGCCGCGCCGATATTCACCTTGCAGACATTCAATTTATCCGCGTCGGGATGCTTGTTGCACTCAACGATTTCACCGACCA
>CAZCDD010000034.1:0-10287 GCA_964497405.1 uncultured Hydromonas sp.
GTAAAGTCTATCTCACTGTTTACGCCGACCCGACTCAGGAAAATGCGTATGAGCGTGCGTTGGCGCGTTTGCAAACCCTGCTCGATCAACTGCGCAGCCCTGCGGTTTTGCCAGCCAGCCCGCGGCTTGCCGAGCACGAAGCGGCTTCGGATTACGGGGAAGCTGCGTTCAAACGCGATGTACTGCGCTGTAAAGACTACATCGCCGCCGGTGACTGCATGCAGGTGGTGCTGTCGCAGCGCACACAGCGCCGTTTTGAGGCCGACCCGATCAATCTGTACCGCGCCCTGCGCGCGCTCAATCCATCGCCGTATATGTATTTCATGCATCTGGGCGACACCCATGTGGTCGGCGCGTCGCCGGAAATTTTGGTCAAAATGGATGAGGAGCGCACCGCCACTGTTCGTCCGATCGCAGGCACACGCAAGCGCGGTGCGAACGCAGCCGAGGATGCGCGTCTGGCCGCTGATCTGCTCGCCGACCCGAAAGAATGTGCCGAACATCTGATGCTCATCGATCTGGGGCGCAACGACATTGGCCGCATCGCCAACATCGGCTCGGTGCAAGTGACCGAGCAAATGAGTATCGAGACCTATTCGCATGTATTGCACATGGTGTCGAACGTGCAAGGCCGCGTGCGCGACGGCATGGATGCGATGGATGTGCTCAAAGCCACCTTCCCCGCCGGTACGCTCTCGGGTGCGCCGAAAGTGCGCGCGATGGAAATCCTCGATGAGCTGGAGCCGACCAAACGCGGTATTTACGGCGGCGCGGTCGGACACATTGGCTTTGACAACGACATGGATTTGGCCATTGCCATTCGCACAGCGGTGATTAAAGATCAGCAACTCTATGTACAAGCCGGCGCGGGCATCGTCGCCGACTCCGACCCTGACTCCGAATGGCAGGAAACGCAGAACAAAATGCGTGCAGTACTGCAAGCGGCTACTCTGGCCTGCGCCGGTTTGGACACAACGATTTCACACAATTCAAAGGACGCATCATGAACACTCCACACGTTTTTATGATCGACAACTACGACTCATTCACGTTTAACCTCGTGCAGTATTTCGGCGAGCTGGGGGCAAAAGTCACCGTTCGTCGCAACGACGAAATCACCCTTGCCGACATCGAAGCCGCGCAGCCCTCGCACCTGTGTCTCTCGCCCGGCCCCTGCACACCGACCGAAGCGGGTATTTGCCTGAGCGCACTCGATTATTTCAAAGGTAAACTACCGATACTCGGCGTGTGTCTCGGCCATCAATCCATCGGACAGGCTTTTGGTGGCAACATCGTTCGTGCCCGCGCACCGATGCACGGCAAAGTCGATACGCTGTACCACACCGGTGCGGGCGTATTTGCGAATTTGCCCAATCCGTTCAACGTCACGCGCTACCACTCACTGGTGATCGAGCGTGAAACGCTACCGGCGTGTTTGGACATCACCGCATGGGCTGGCGGCGATGCGCAAAGCGGCGAAATCATGGGTGTGCGCCACAAGACCCTGAATATCGAAGGCGTGCAGTTCCACCCCGAATCCATCATGAGCGAGCACGGTCACGCGATGCTACAAAATTTTCTGAATCAAACCCACGGTTAATTGAATGTTGAATGCACTATGAATACCCATCAAATCATTGAAACCCTACTCTCTGGCAAAGATCTTCCTGCGCCCGTCATGCGCGATTTTGTTACCCAAATGATGAGCGGCAGCGCGTCGCCCGTGTCTGCCGCAGCGATTCTGATCGCGCTGCGCGCCAAAGGCGAGGCCATCACCGAGCTGGTCGCCGCCGCCGAAGTGATGCGCGATTTTTCCAATAAAGTTCACATGCCGGCGCACTTACAAGACATACCTCTGCTCGACATCGTTGGTACGGGTGGCGACGGCACATCCACTTTCAACATCTCCACCACCTGCCTGTTCGTCATCGCCGCCGCCGGTGGTCGTGTGGCGAAGCACGGCAACCGCAGCGTGTCGAGTAAATCCGGCTCCGCCGACGCGATCGAGGCACTCGGTGGCAATTTGAATTTGAACTCCGACCAAGTCGCACAATGTATCGAGCAAACCGGTGTCGGCTTTATGTTCGCGCCGAACCACCATCCAGCGATGCGCCACATCAGCCCGATTCGCCGCGAATTGGGTGTGCGCACGCTGTTCAACATGATCGGTCCGCTGTCGAATCCAGCCAACGCGCCATACACGCTCATGGGCGTCTACAGCCGCGAGCTGCTGCCGGTGATGGCGAACGCGATGAAACAGCTCGGTGCCAAACGTGTGCTGGTCGTGCACTCAGACGACGGTATGGACGAAGTATCCGTATTCAGTCCGACGCATGTGTGCGAACTGAACAACGGTGAAATCCGCGAATACACCCTCACCCCAGAAACCTTTGGTTTGCAGCACGACAATCTGGATGCGATTCGCGTGAACAATCCCGAAGAATCCATCCAAATGCTAAAAAACGCACTGGGCAATCACCCCGGAGCGGCGCGCGACATGGTGCTGATGAACGCCGGTGTGGCCTTATACACCCTCGGCGTGGTGAATGACATTGCCGCCGGCATCGAAAAAGCGCGCGAAGTCATCGCCTCTGGCGCGGCATTGCGCAAAATGAACGAGTACGTCGAATGCACCCAACCATTCAAAACCGAGGACAACCCTGTATGAGTGACATCCTGAACAAAATCATTGCCACCAAGCACGAAGAAATCGCCCTCGCCCGCACGCAAATCAGCGACGAGCGCATGGCCGAGCTGGCACAGGCGGCAGTAAAAAATAACCCCGCGCGTGATTTCGTCGGTGCGATTCGCTCGCGCGTTGCCGCGCGACAATCGGCCGTGATCGCCGAAATCAAAAAAGCCTCGCCGAGTAAAGGTGTACTGCGCGAGGAATTTTTACCCGCACAAATTGCGCGTGAATACGAAGCCGCCGGTGCGGCGTGCTTGTCCGTGTTGACCGACGAGCAGTATTTCCAAGGGCACGCCGATTATCTCAAAGCCGCACGTGCCGCCTGTACGCTGCCCGTTCTGCGCAAAGATTTTATGGTCAATGACTATCAGATCAACCAAGCGCGCGCATGGGGTGCGGACGCGATTTTACTCATCGCCGCCGCACTGGATGTGGCGCAGATGCAAGCGTTGGAACGGCAAGCGCATGACTTGGGCATGGCAGTTTTGGTCGAAGTACACAATGCCGAAGAACTGCACGCCGCACTGCAATTGCAAACGCCGCTGCTCGGGATCAACAACCGCAATCTACGCACATTTGAAGTGTCACTGCAAAACACCTACAATCTGCTCGCCGACATCCCTCAGGGCAAAATTGTCGTCACCGAATCTGGCATCGCTACACGCGAGGACGTGGCGCAGATGCACGCACACGAGGTGTATGCGTTTTTGGTGGGTGAAGCCTTTATGCGCCAACCGCACGCAGGCGATGCGTTGCAAAAACTATTCTCTGCGTAAAAATCATGAGCCAAAAACCCACCATCGAACACGAAATCGCGCTGAACCTCGGTGACAACTGTGCCAACGAAGCATTCGCGTGGTTGAGCCAGTTGCCACACTGCACCTACCAGCGCAGCACGCAGCTACTCAATGTGTATTTTGATACGCCGACACAGGACTTGCGCACAGCCAAAGCCGCGCTGCGCCTGCGTTTTGATACCGAAGCACAATGTTGGATACAAACCCTGAAAACCGCTGGCCGCAGCGAGCAAGGATTTTCCGCTCGCCACGAATGGGAGGTCAAACTGCCGTTGGACAACGCCGATGCCAGCGTCACGCCCGATTGGCGTTTTGACCTATTTGCCGCCGATGCGCAAGCGTATTTACACGAGATTGCCGATGCGCTGCATCCGGTATTTCACACCGATTTTCAACGCGACATTTTTGATTATCAATTAGACGGCAATCATTTTGAATTCGCGCTCGACCGCGGCGAAGTTCGATTGACCGATGGGACGCACCCGCACACCACCCCGATCAAGGATATGGAAATTGAATTCATCAGCGGCGACTTAGAGGCCATGCAAGCACTGGCCGATCAAGCGCAAACTGCGCTCAACGCCACAGCGCAAACATGGAGCAAAGCAGCACGGGGGTATTTTCTCACGCAAGCTTGATGCTCGCTCAATAAAAACGCACCGTATCCGGTGCGTTTTTATTGTACTTTGACCATTACTGCATGGATCTCCAGCCGGTGTATCGCTCATGATTCGGCTACGCACGCGGCCAGTTGAGCCGAGAGTTTGGCCTCATCCAAACCACGACCGATCAGCACCATGACACTGCTTGCGGACTCATCGGCTTGCCATTCGCGTCCATAGTCGTAACCAACCACTTTATGCACGCCTTGGAAAATCAAACGACGCGGTTCATCGGCTATGGCCAATATGCCTTTGTAACGCAATAAATCATGGCCGAACTGCTCAACCAAGGTTTCCACAAACTGCCCGACACGCGCTAAATCCATCGGCGCATCGTGACGCAACACCACCGAGCCAATATTGTCCGCCCAAGAGCGATGGGCTGTAAGCAGTGGCCCATGAGTCTGTGTCTGTGTCTGTGTCTGTGCCTGTGCAGAGTGGAGCGAGTGTAGCGTTTGATACTGCGCGGTCAACGGCAATATGCGCTCGTCCAAATAAAAACCGTTTTGATTAAATAATGCAGACCAATCGTCGAACTGAGCCATGTCGTGTAAAGAGGCTTTGGCATTGATTTGACGCAGACGCATCACCAGCTCGTCATAGGCAGTTTGAGCAACCGCGCTGGTCTTGCTGAGCAGCAACACATCGGCAAACGCCACCTGCGCCACAGCGACCGGATGCTCATCCAATTGCTGCATGGCGTGAATGGCATCAACCACGGTCAATACGCCATCCAGTTGATAACGTTCGCGCAACTGCGCTTGCGTAAAAAACATTTGCGCAATCAAGGTCGGATCGGCCAACCCCGTACTCTCAATGACAATACGCTCAAACGCGATCTCAGCATTGGCACGCTGCTGCCACAATTGCAGTAAAGCGTCGCTCAACTCACCCTGAATGCTGCAACAGATACAGCCGTTGCTTAACTCCACCACCGTCATCTGAGCGCTATGCTCTTGTTGCAATAGCGTAGCATCAATGCCCACGGAGCCAAACTCATTCTCAATAATGGCCACGCGCCCGATGTGCAGCTCATGCAATAATCGATTGATTAACGTGGTTTTGCCCGAACCTAAAAACCCCGTCACCACAGTAACGGGGATTGGCTCAGGTAAAACCATCGCATCGGTCTCACTCATAATTTAATCCATAACTAACAGCATTTAATTCGATCACCACCGCCATAACGCGCCTCCTGTCGTTCGCGAAAGAATTCTTTTTCACTCATTACCGGCAGATTGGGATGATTCAAACGCATATGCTGCACATAGGTATCGTAATCGGGCAGGCCCACCATCAAGCGTGCCGCCTGCCCCAAATATTTACCCATCTGACCTAATTTATCAAACATGATTCAGACTCGTTTGCGGTATCAATGACGCTTGGCCACGGCTTGCGCCTCTGCCGTCATCGCTTGATACGGAAATTCGTGATCCAGACGTTTTTCACTGCGCAAGGCTTCCAAACAACGTTTCACCGCAAAAAACGCCACGGACAATACGACGGCGATAAACACAGCCGCCATTGCAGCATCAATATAGTTGTTCATAATGATTTGCTGCATCTGCGCGACCGATTTCGCCGGAGCCAGAATTTCCCCCTTATCCAAAGCCGTTTGGAAGCGTTGTGCCTGAGCCAAGAAACCGACTTTCGGATTCGCACTGAAAATCTTTTGCCAGCCCGCCGTTAACGTCCCGACCAACAACCACACTGTCGGAATAATCGTCACCCATGCAAAGTGTTGTTTTTTCATGCGAAACAGGGTTGCCGTTGCAAACATCAGCGCAATTGCCGCCAACATCTGATTGGCAATACCAAACAAAGGCCACAGCGTATTGATACCACCCAAAGGATCCACCACACCTTGATACAAGAAATAACCCCAGCCCATCACACACAATGCGGTGGCTAAATAATTCGCGACCAAAGAGTCGGTTCGTTTCAGAGACGGCACAAACGTCCCCAACAAATCCTGCAACATAAAGCGACCCGCACGCGTTCCCGCATCAACCGTGGTCAAAATGAACAAGGCTTCAAACAAAATCGCAAAGTGATACCAAAAAGCCATCATACCCGGGCCACCGAACACATGAGAGAACACCTGAGCCATGCCCACCGCCAGAGTCGGCGCACCGCCCGCGCGAGAAATAATGGTTTGTTCGCCCACGGCTTTGGCTGTTTCGGTCAAAATTTCAGGGGTAATCACAAAGCCCCATTGTGAAATCGCCGTCGCAGCCGATTCTGCGGTTTTACCGATCAACGCCGCAGGGCTGTTCATCGCAAAATACACACCGGGATCAATAATGGATGCCGCAATCAAAGCCATGATCGCCACGAAGGATTCCATCAACATCGCGCCGTAGCCAATAAATGGCATGTGCATTTCGTTTTCAATCATCTTCGGCGTCGTACCCGAAGAAATCAATGAGTGGAAACCAGAAATCGCACCGCAGGCAATGGTAATGAACAGGAATGGGAACAAATTACCCGACCACACAGGACCCGTGCCATCGATGAATTTAGTCACCGCAGGCATTTTCAGATCAGGCGAAACCACAACAATGCTGATGGCCAAAGCCAAAATCGTACCGATTTTCAAGAACGTGGACAGATAATCACGCGGCGCCAACAACAACCACACCGGCAACACCGAAGCGATAAAACCGTACACAATCAAAGCCCAAGTCAACTGCAACGGCGTCAAAGTAAACCAATGCGACAAAGTCGGATGCGCCGCCACTTGACCACCCACCACAATCGAAGCAATCAGCAACACAAAACCCAGAATCGATACCTCCGCCACTTTACCTGGGCGAATGTAACGTGAATAAATCCCCATGAAAAAAGCCAAAGGAATGGTACAGGCCACGGTGAACGTACCCCAAGGCGACTCAGCCAAAGCCTTGACCACAATCAAGGCCAATACCGCCAGCAAAATCACCATAATCAGGAACGTACCGACCATCGCAATCACACCGGCACTCAGCCCCAACTCTGTCTTAATCATATCGCCCAAAGTACGGCCATTGCGACGAGTAGACAAAAACAAAATAATAAAATCCTGCACCGCACCGGCAAACACCACACCCGCGAGCAACCACAACATACCGGGCAAATACCCCATTTGCGCGGCCAATACAGGCCCTACCAATGGCCCCGCACCTGCAATTGCGGCAAAATGGTGACCAAACAACACATTTTTATTGGTCGGAACATAGTCCAAGCCATCATTGTTGCGATAGGCTGGTGTCATGCGCGTGGCATCCAACTCCATGAGTTTGCGCGCAATGTATTGACTATAAAATCGATAACCAATCAAATAAACACACACCGCCGCAATGACAATCCACAACGCACTGATGGTCTCGCCGCGATTAAGCGCGATATAACCCAAAGCAAAAGCCCCCACCAATGCCAACAACGCCCATACTGCTTGTCGCATAATAGAATTCATAGTTCGTCCAATCTCCTCAAAAAGGTTTCAGTAAAGAAATTTTAATTTATTAAAATTCTAATGCTCTTTTATTCTTAAAAAAATATAAGGCAAGCAGCATCATACGTAAAAACCATAAGAATTCATAGACAAAAAACCGTTTTGATGCTTGATTAACTTATGAAAAATCCAGATCACCTTGTAAAAAATCCCATAGCCGCCGAGCCCCTCGCTCGAAGGCAAGCTTAAACTATGCTGGAGAACAACTGCTACCGACCTCAACCAAGCACTCACTCGATAACGATGAGGCGCAATCCAATAAAAAAACGCACCGAAACACGGTGCGCTTTTTAACTGAATGCCAAACAATCAGCGAACGGCCAACATTTCTGTGACATGCAACAATTCACGGTTGATCGCGTGTCCTTTCTTGATTGCATCAATCAATGAAACGAAAGTCACCTGATCGCCTTGAATACCCGCCATCACACCGGTTTGACCTGCTAGCAAAGCTTCTACTGCAGCTACACCCAAACGGCTGGCGAGCACACGATCAGCGCATGTCGGCGAGCCACCGCGTTGCAAATGCCCTAAAATCGTTACACGCAGATCGTAATGGGGTGCTTTTTCGCGGACTTGTTTGGCGATTTCATGCACATTGCCTTCTTCACCGCATTCGGCGACAACGACCATAGAAGAGACTTTACCTGCTTGTGAGCCACGCTCCAAAGACTCAAACAGTTTTTCCAGATCCAAGTTTTCTTCAGGAATCAAAATATCTTGTACACCGCCGGCAATCCCGCCGTTGAGTGCCAAAAAGCCCGCGTCACGCCCCATCACCTCGATCAAAAACAGGCGATTGTGCGACGTCGCGGTATCACGGATTTTATCAATCGCTTCAACCACCGTATTGAGCGCGGTATCGTAGCCAATGGTGCTGTCCGTACCGAAAATATCGTTGTCGATCGTACCTGGCAGACCAATGACCGGCACGCCGAATTCTTTCCAGAACAACTCCGCACCGGTAAACGAGCCATCACCACCAATCACCACCAAGGCATCCAAGTTATTGGCTTTAAAGTTTTTATACGCCAGCTCCCGCCCCTCGTACTCATAAAAAGCTTTACAACGCGCCGAACGCAATATCGTCCCACCGCGCTGAATAATGCCTTTGACATCGCGCGGCCCCAGTTCAATCATCTGATTTTCCACCAGACCTTTGTAACCTTGTTCGATACCAACAGAGCTTAAACCGTAATACGCCGCAGTACGCACCACCGCGCGAATCGCAGCATTCATACCGGGAGAGTCGCCGCCGGAAGTCAGAACCCCAATACGTTTGATCGAATTTGCTGGCATAATGAAGACCTTCTTTTGTCGTTGAAAAAAAAGCAATGTGCGTATTTTAACTCAAGCTGCCTATGGATTGATGACAAAGGAAATACCACTTTTGTTAATATCTTCTGTTTTTAATGAATTTATTGCCAATACTTAAAAATTTCGATATTTTCAACTTAGGTAACCGTTATCATCATCAAAAGATTACCAATTATTATTCTTACCGAGACAGCATGCATCCAGCCAATATTTTATTTTCAGACAGCGCTGCACCACGCAGCCTCGCTCCTGTCGAGCACTATGCCGGAAATGAACGCTTTATTGATAAGGCACTCACCAAGCAAATCGAGCTAAATGGCGTGATTGACGTCACTTTGGATTTAGAAGATGGCGCCAGCGTGGGACAAGAATCCGCACAGGCGAAACTGTTCGGAGCCATTTTAGCGAGCGAGCGCAATCACTTTGGGCGTATCGGTGTGCGCGTGCATGACCCTGAAAATGAGCACTTTCTAAGTGATGTGCTGCAGGTGTTGCAATCGGGCAAACGCGCTCCCGCCTACTGGATGGTACCGAAACTCACTGGATTGGCTCAGGCCAAACACGCCATCGCCAGCATCACCGCAGCGCATGAGCAATGCAGCATCCCGCTTGCCCCCATCCACATGCTGATTGAGACGCACGGCGCACTGCACGAGGTGTACGACATCGCCGCCCTGCCGCAAATCGAAAGCCTGTCCTTCGGCCTCATGGATTTTGTCTCGGCGCATCACGGCAGCATCCCCGCCAGCGCCATGACCAGCCCAATGCAATTTGATCATCCGATGGTGGCGTATGCAAAACTCGCCATCAGCCGTGCCTGTGCCGCGCATGGCAAGGTCGCCAATCACAACGTCACCACGGACTACAAAACCGCCGGAGCGGCTTTTTCCGATGCGCGCCGCGCGCGGGATGAGTTTGGCTATCTGCGCATGTGGAGCATACACCCCAACCAAATCGACGAGATTTTGAATGCATTTGCGCCGGATGAGGCCGAGCTGGACTTTGCCGCACAGCTGCTGTTACATGCACACGCCGCACATTGGGGACCAATTGCGTTTGCACACAAACTGCATGACCGCGCGAGTTTTCGCCACTACTGGTTGGTGTTAGAACGTGCCCATCATTGTGGTAAAACAATACCAAGCTCGGTACGTCACTGGTTCGCCCCTAACTGAACACCCCTGTTGAACGAGCCCTCTGCATGCTCCAAAACTTGAACCCCATTTTCACCCGCCCATTTTTCTCATTATTGAGTTACCGTTTGTGCGTGGTGCTGTGCTATCAAATCACCAGCGTGGTGGTCGGCTGGCAAATCTATCAAATCACCGG
>CAZCDD010000035.1:0-10210 GCA_964497405.1 uncultured Hydromonas sp.
CGACCAAAGGATTATGAGTCCTCTGCTCTAACCACTGAGCTAACGGCCCGATGTTTTGTGCAAAAGCGATATTGTACGTAAAAACGCTTTTGATTAACAGTCATTTGCACGAAACGATGACGTGATATTTCGTACAAATGATTGTCGTGCTCGTTTGCCGCTTAGTTGTTTTCCAAGAAGCTTTTGAGTTTTTCCGAGCGAGACGGGTGACGCAGTTTACGCAGTGCTTTAGCCTCAATTTGGCGGATGCGTTCGCGCGTAACGTCAAATTGTTTGCCGACTTCTTCGAGTGTATGGTCGGTGGTCATTTCGATACCAAAGCGCATACGTAGAACCTTTGCCTCGCGTGGGGTGAGTGAGTCCAGCACGTCTTTGACGATGTCTTGCATGCCGGTGTGCAATGCGGCTTCCGCCGGTGTCATGGCATTGCCGTCTTCGATGAAGTCGCCCAAGTGTGAATCTTCGTCGTCACCAATCGGCGTTTCCATGGAAATCGGTTCTTTGGCGATTTTCATGATTTTGCGGATTTTGTGCTCTGGCATGTCCATTTTTTCGGCCAAAACGGACGCATCTGGTTCAATGCCGGTTTCTTGCAAAATTTGACGTGAGATGCGGTTCATCTTGTTGATGGTTTCGATCATGTGCACGGGAATACGGATGGTGCGCGCTTGATCGGCAATCGAGCGAGTGATCGCTTGGCGAATCCACCAAGTGGCGTAGGTCGAGAATTTGTAACCACGACGGTATTCAAATTTGTCCACGGCTTTCATCAGGCCGATGTTGCCTTCTTGGATCAAGTCCAAAAATTGCAAACCACGATTGGTGTAGCGTTTGGCGATGGAGATGACCAGACGCAAGTTGGCTTCGGTCATTTCTTTTTTCGCGGTGCGGGTTTTGGATTCGCCCGAGACCATTTGTTTGTGAATGTCACGCAAATCTGGCAATGGCAAAACGACGTCTTTTTGAATGTCAATCAGACGATTTTGCAGCTCGTGCAATGCCGGAATATTGCGTTCAAAAATGCTGTTGAAGTTGTGCGGTTTTTTCAGCAATTCGCTCGCCCAGTCCAAATTGGTTTGGTGTCCCGGGAAATTGGTGATGAAGAATTTAACATCCATACCGACTTTGTCCACGCACAGAGTTCGGATTTGATTTTCGATCTCACGGATGGATTGCACTTGCTGGCGCAGTTTGTCGCACAGGCGATCCACGGTGCGCGCGGTGAAACGAATACCCATGAGTTCTTGGGTCATAGAATCTTGCGCTTTGTCGTAGGATTTGGAGCGATAGCCGTCTTTGTCAAATGCGACGCGCATCTTGTCGAACAGTTTTTCGATGCTGTTGAATTTTTCCAGCGCTTTGGCTTTGAGCGCTTCCAATTGTTTGCTGGAAACCGCGCCGCCCGCTGCATCATCGTCGCCTTCGTCGTCGTCGATGTCTTCCATATCGGCGTCTTCAAATGCTTCTTCTGCACCAACGAAGCCATCAACCACTTCATCTACCGGCGCTTCATCATTGCGAATTTTGGCGAACATGTCACGCAGTTCCTGAATAATGGCAGGGCAGGCAGAAATCGCCACCATCATTTCGCGTTGACCTTCTTCGATGCGCTTGGCGATTTCGATCTCTTGTGCCTTGGTCAGCAATTCAACGATACCCATTTCACGCATATACATACGCACCGGATCAGTGGTGCGGCCAAACTCGGAATCGAGTGTGGATACGGCGACTTCAACCTCTTCCTCAGTGGTATCGTCGGCATTGGCGACCGGTACGTTGTCACTCATCAGCAGGACTTCGGCATCCGGTGCCTGTTCATACACTTGGATCCCCAAGTCTGAGAACGTGGATACGATGTTGTCCAATGCATCACCTTCGACCATATCGTCAGGCAGGCTGTCGTTAATCTCTGCGTAGGTCAAATAACCGCGTTCTTTACCTTGCTTGATCAGCAAGGTCATTTGTACGCGTTTGAATTCCAAGGCTTGAGCAGATTCTTCGGATTCCTTGCCTTTTTTGCTTTTGGTTTTCTCGGGCTTGGCTTCGATTTCAACGATTTCTTCTGCGGCATCATCCAGCTCATCATCGAGTTCGTCTGCGATGAGGTCATCGTCTTTATTCAAGTCCAGATCGTCTTCGATGACAGGTTTTTTAGCTTTCTTAGACGCAGTAGGGGCTTTTGCGACTGACTTGGCAGTGGTTTTGGTGCTTGCTTGGCTGGATTCAATGATTGCAGCCTGTGCTTGCTTGACCGTCGATTTCTTGCTGGTTGTCGTATTCTCTGAGGCTGTTGCTTTGGCGTTTTTCGCCGTTGTGGCATTGGTTTTGGTAGGAGTTTTACTTACAGGCATATTGCTTTTCTGAGTGTTTGAAGCTTTGACTGGGGTGGTCGCGGCTGTTTTTTGCGTTGTTACTGCGCGGACTGTGGTTTTTTTAACCACAGCAGCGGTTTGAGGTGTTGCTTTGACTTGCTTTGAATCAGCGGTGCGTTCCGTCGTCTTGCTGGCGCTTTTAACTGAGGCTGCCGCGTGCGTGCGAGCAGGCTTCTGAGCAGGTGTTGCAGTCGGTTTGCTCGTCGCCTTTTTGGATGTTGCTGGCACTTTGGCCGGAGTGGCTGCAGAGGTCTTTGCGTTGGCTTTGACTGTGGACTTAGCTACTACAGGCGTGGCTGTTTTGGCTGGCGCTTTGGTGGCCGCTTGGGTCGATGCTTTTGCACTGGATTTAGCCGCTGGTTTTGCGGTGGTTTTGCTGGCGCTGGCTTTCTGTTTCGCTGGGGTCGTCACGGAGACCGTTTTTTTTGTGGTACTGGTTTTGCTGGAATTTTTGTTTGAGCTCATCGGGTAGGCCTTTTTTAAAAAATTACTGCTTTTCTCAAATACAACGGTTCAATGACGACGGATAGATTGCTTAGACGCACTGCTTGGCATATCAATCTCTGATTCTACAACACCGTAGAACTGCGCATTATAGCATACCTTGATGAGTTTTTCCTGAAAACTAGGGTGTTCACCGATGGTTTTCTCTTGAAAAAACAGGTGCTTAGCTGATTCGGTATTTCATATGTCCAATCGTCGAGTTTTTAGGTATAGCGTGCGCGTTCTTGCAATAATTGACTGTACTTTTCCTTTGCTTGGGGATCGTGAGCCAGCTGTTGCGCGAGTGCTTGTAACCTATGTTCTAAATGCTGGCGATAGAGGTTTTTTTCAAGGGACTGCAGTTCAATTTGTGCATTTTCCGCCGTTATTTCAGGCTCTTGCAGCTGTTGTTGCAAAATGTGCTGGTATAAAGCCCAGTGATCGAGCTGTTCGATCTGGTGGTAAATGGCGGCGGACGTGGTGTCTGGTTGTGCTTGTAGAAACTCGATGAGTTGGGTCAGCGCTTGATGTTGCGGTTGCTGTTGCCAAATTTCCAGCTGCACTTGCTGTGCGATGTGTGGGTGTGCCAGAATCCAGCGCAGTGCTTGGTCAACAGAGCTGGGCGGTTGGCTGCGCTTGTTTCTTTCAGGAGTGCGCTTGCTGCTACGCGATGTCCGCGCGCTGATCTCGGCGTATTCGGCGACATCCAGAGCTTGAATGCCGAGTTGGTCGGCGATGGATTGGATGATTTGCGTGCGCAGGGCGTTGTTGGGCATGGCTTGCAGCAAAGGCTTGGCCAAGTGCAGCTGGCGTGCGCGTGCTTCTGCGTGGCCTTCGGGGGCTGCTTGGCGCAGGCCATAAAGCAAAAATTGCGATAGCGTCATGGCGGAATGCACTTCGGCGTTAAAATGCTCGGCGCCAAACTCACGGACAAAACTATCGGGGTCGTGTTCGGGTGGTAAGAATAAAAACTGAATCGTGCGCGTATCGGTGGCGTAGGGCAGGGCGTTGCCCATTGCACGCCAAGCGGCTTTGCGACCGGCTGAGTCGCCGTCAAAGCTAAAGACGATGCGGTCGGTAAAGCGAAAGAGTTTTTGGATGTGCAGTGCACTGGTCGCGGTGCCGAGGGTTGCTACGGCATTTTCGATGCCCGATTGTGCCAGCGCGACGACATCCATATAGCCCTCGACCACCAGTGCGAAACGGTGGTGGGAGATGCTGCTGCGCGCTTCAAACAAACCGTACAGTTCCTGATTTTTTTGAAATACTGGCGTTTCGGGCGAATTCAGATATTTCGGCTCGCCCTTGTCCATGATGCGGCCGCCAAAGCCGATGATCTGGCCTTTGACGTTGCGAATCGGGAACATCACGCGGTCACGGAAAAAGTCGTAGCGGCGGTTGCTGTCTTCGCGTTGTTTGACCAAACCTGCGTCAATCAAACTACCCGATTGTGCATAGTCGGCGAATACGCTGCTGAGGTTGGGGTGATCTGGGGCAAAACCCAGTCCGAAGCGCTGTGCGATTTCGCCGGTCAAACCGCGTCGTTTTAAATAACCGACGGCTTCAAGATGTTTGGGTAGTTGTTCGCGATAGAATTTAGCGGCTTCTTCGAGCGCTTGGCTGATATTTTGCGTGCGGATTTTGCGTTCGGCTTGTTCGGCGATTTGCTGGCGTGACAAGGGTTTGTCTTCGGGGACTTTCATGCCCGCGCGTGAGGCCAAATCTTGCACAGCTTCGACGAAGGTCAAGCCGTTGTGCTCCATCAAAAACCCGAGCGCTGTGCCATGCGCGCCACAGCCGAAACAGTGGTAAAACTGTTTGGTCGGGCTGACCGTGAACGAAGGGCTTTTTTCATTGTGAAAGGGGCATAAACCTTGTCGATTATTACCCGCTTGTTTGAGTTGAACGTATTGCCCCACCACGTCAACAATGTCAACGCGGGCGAGTAAATCGTTGATAAACTCAGCGGGAATCATGGGTTAGTATGCCGAACGACTTAGGATAATTGCGCTTTGATTAGGGCGGAAACTTTGCCCATATCGGCTTTACCTGCCAATTGACCTTTCAATACACCCATGACTTTCCCCATGTCCTGCATATTGGCGGCGCCGGTTTGTGCAATTGCGGCAGCAACGGCGGCGGCAATGTCCTCATCCGACATTTGAGCAGGTAAATACGTGCTGATGATATCCAGCTCTTTTTGTTCCACTTCGACCAGATCCATGCGATTGGCTTGTTGATACTGAGTGATGGATTCGCGACGTTGCTTGCAGGCTTTTTCGATCACAGCAATCACGGCGGCATCGTCCAATGTGCTTTGTGTATCCACTTCGCGTTGTTTGATCGCCGCCGAGAGTAGGCGCAAAGTGGCCAGTTTTTCGGTTTCGCGCGCTTTCATGGCGGTAATAACGTCTGCTTGAATGGTTTCTTTTAAAGTCATAATAGCCTCTTGAAAAGTTTTGAATCAATTGCGCACGGTGATGCGCTCATTTTGGGTAAATTATAACGTCACCGAGGGTTCTGGAGTTGAAATCTTGGTATAACGAAAACTCACTGGATGAAAAAGGGCAAATGAAAAACCCGCTCAATCGAGCGGGTTTTTTGATATGCAATCCCAAGCTTTAGCTGAGGATGATCGTGATGTGCTGCAAAAACAATCCAACAGGCGATCAATACATTTTCTTAGGCAACATTTGGCTGCGAATACGCTTATAATGGCGTTTGCAGGCTGCTGCATGTTTGCGTTTACGCTCAGTTGTTGGTTTTTCGTAAAATTCGCGTGCGCGCAATTCGGTCAATAAACCGGTTTTTTCGATCGCACGTTTGAAGCGACGCATCGCAACTTCAAATGGTTCGTTCTCTTTTACACGAATTAAAGGCATAATCACTCTTTTTCAAAAAATGTTTTGTTCCGTAAAAACAAAATCATAAAATAATGGCGCGGCCGGCAGGAATCGAACCCACGACCCCTTGGTTCGTAGCCAAGTACTCTATCCAGCTGAGCTACGGCCGCTGAGAAATGAAACTATAGCAAACCTTTCATTCGTTTGGCAAGTCTTTTTTTAAAATTTTTTCAGATTTTTATTGTTTTTTATAATTTGTGTGAAAAAAACGGCTTGCTTGAGTGGCTTTATTGATTTAATACAGTTAAAATGCGACCATGCTTTTTAGGTGCTTGGCCGCTATTTGACGCGATTTTGCGGATGTTTGCATGAGTGTTTTTCTTTTATTTGTGCTTCAATCTAGGTGAGCGTGATCATTAGTGGGTGTTTTAAGCTATATTTTATGACAATAAATGCGGTTGATTCAGGCCGCTCTGATGTTTAGTTAGGATCGAATATGATCACAGGAAGCTTGGTGGCGTTGGTCACCCCGATGTTGAATGATGGTTCAGTGGACTTTGATGCTTATCGTGCGCTGATTGATTGGCATATTGAGCAAGGAACCGACGCGATTGTCGCAGTAGGTACCAGTGGTGAGTCGCCGACGGTGTCGGTGGATGAGCATTGTGAGTTGATCAAGGTGGCAGTGGAGCACGCTGCAGGACGCATTCCGGTCATTGCGGGTGCGGGCGGTAACTCGACTCACGAGGCGATTAAATTAACGCGTTATGCGCATTCGGTGGGTGCGGATGCGACTTTGCAAGTTGTTCCTTATTACAATAAACCGACGCAAGAAGGCTTGTATCAGCACTTCAAAGCGATTGCTGATGCTACGCCATGTCCTGTGATTATGTACAACGTACCCGGCCGTACCGTGGCGGATATGTCGAATGAGACCATTGTGCGTCTGGCGCAAGTGGATAACATCATCGGCGTGAAAGATGCGACCGGTGATGTGGGGCGTGGTATTCAATTGTTGCAACAAGTCCCTGATAATTTCGCTGTATACAGCGGTGATGACTCGACGGCTGCGGCTTTGATTTTGATGGGTGCGCACGGTAATATTTCTGTGACCGCGAATATTGCACCGAAAATGATGCACGATCTGTGTACTGCCGCACTCAATCAGGATGTCAATGAGGTGCGTCGTTTGAATGCGGTATTGTGTGATTTGAACAAATTGCTGTTCATTGAGGCCAATCCAATTCCAGTCAAATGGGCTTTGTCTGAAATGGGTAAAATTGGCTTGGGTATCCGTTCGCCATTGACCGAGTTGTCTGAGCCGAGCCAAGTGGTAATTCGTGCGGCATTGAAATCTGCACAATTAATTTAATTTTTTCGCCTATAGTCTTGGTTGCTGTTGTGCGCGATGATGTGAGTGTCGCAGACCAGAGTATTTTCGATACACCTGTATTAAAAGGATCTTACATGACGATTCAAAAATTCACCCGGACGGTAATGAGTGCCATGGTGTTGGCGACAATGGGCGTGGCTTTGTCGGCCTGCACAACCACCAGCCAAGAGAAAATTGATTATCGCAGCACGGTGAAAGGTTCACCTTTGGAGGTGCCTCCAGGGATGACGGATTATGCGAAAAATGCGCAGTATGATTTGAGCGGTGTGGTGAGCTCGAAGCGTGTTTCTGCGGGACAAAATGCGCCTGTTGCCGGCGTGCCGGTATTGGTTGAGAGCAAGGATATGTACATTGAGCGTGCGGGTGATACGCGCTGGTTGGTCATCAAACGTCCTGCCGAGCAAGTGTGGCCGGCATTACAAACTTTCTGGGAAGACAACGGCTTTACTCTGAAAGTGAATCAGCCAAGCACCGGTATCATGGAAACCGATTGGGCGGAAAATCGCGCCAATTTGCCGCAAACCGGTCTGCGTAAAATCATTGGTAAAGCATTGGATTCGGTGTATGACACCGGTTTACGCGATATGTTCCGCACGCGTGTTGAGAAAACAGCTTCAGGGACAGAGGTTTATATCAGCCACCGCGGTATGGAAGAGGTCTATACCTCGACCAATAAAGACTCAACTGCATGGCAACCGCGTAAGGCCGATGCTGAGTTGGAAAGTGAAATGCTGCGTCGTTTGATGGTGTCATTGGGTACTGATGATAAGTCGTCCAAAGTCGTCATGCAAAATGCCATGAATAAAATCAAAGGCTCAGAAATCCGTGGTAATGAGTTGATTGTGAATGACTCGATGGACAATGCGTGGCGTCGTGTGGGCTTGAGCTTGGATCGTGCCGGTTTATCCATCACGGATCGCAATTTGTCTCAACGCGTGTACTATGTCACGCCTAATCCAGATGACCGTGGATTGTTCAAAAAATCATTTGGTAAGCTCAAAGAGACCTATCAAGTGCGCTTCACATCGATTTCTGCGAACCAAACCCAAGTGAGCTTTGCAGATCGAAATGGTCAGCCGTACACCGATGATGGCTTGGCTCGCGTATTGAAAAATCTGAAAGACAGTTTGCAATAATGCCGGATTCCTACTTACGCTACGCCAGTCTGGGTAGCGGCAGTTCGGGCAATGCCACAGTCATCGAGGCGCGTTGTGCAGGTCAGACAACGCGCCTTTTGCTGGACTGTGGCTTTTCCGTTCGCGATACTGAAAAACGCTTGGCGCGGCTCAATCTCACGGGCGCGGATATCGACGCGCTGCTGATTACGCATGAGCACGAAGATCACATTGGTGGTGCAGCGCGCTTTGTGCGTAAATATGGCTGTGATTTATACATGTCGCGTGGCACGTATTTCAGCGTGCTCAATCACGCGACACGCTCCTGCGCCAATCTCGATGTGCGGTTTTGTACCCATAATCACCCGTTGGACATCGGTGTATTGCAGGTTTTGCCTTACACTGTACCGCACGATGCGCGCGAGCCGCTGCAATTTGTATTTGCAATCCATGATGCGCAGCATCAGCGACGGCTCGGCATTTTAACCGATGCGGGGCATGTATCACCTTGGATGGTGGAGGTGTTGCAAGGTTGTCACGCGCTGGTTTTAGAGTTCAACTACGATGTGCAGAAAATGCAGGCCTCCAGCAAATACCCACCGTCGCTCAAACAGCGCATAGTTGGGGCGCATGGGCATTTGGACAATCGGGATGCGTATCAATTGTTATCGCAACTGATCCATGATGAATTGCGCTCAGTGCACGCAGCGCACCTCTCGCGAGAAACCAACTCCCCGGAGTTGGTTTCGCAGATGCTCGATGAATTATTGAGCCCCAACGGCATTCATTACAGGGTGGCGTGTCAAGACGAAGGCTTTGATTGGTTTGATGTTGCCTGAGCAATCCTCTATGGATTTAGCAACACCCTGAGCCCGGTTTACAGCGCGGTTTTTCTTTGACTGATGGCGCGCTTTGAGGGATGCCGCATTTGTCCGGTGCCAAACAATCGGTGGTTTTCACCGTTAAAATAAATGCGGCGCCATCAAATGCCAAACCGTACGATTCTATGGTTTGCCCTTGATATTCCATGCTGATTTGCTCATCTTGCAGCCCCAATTTTTGTTCCGATAGTTCAATGATGCTGATGAGTTTGCTCGGCGCTAAGCGATGCCATGTGTCTATGCTTTCCCATAGTTGCATGGAAACGCTGAGTTCTTCGCGCACGATGCCGCCGCAATCGATGAATTTTTTACTGATTTGTCCGATTTCGGTGATATGAAAGTGCGCGGGTACGGGCGTGCCATTGGGTAGGATGAAGTGTAATTCTTCGACGGTGCTCAATAGTTGTTTGAATGCTGATAGTTTCATAAGGGATGCCTGTTTAATCATCTTTGGGTGATAAAAAAGCTACCGGTCACGGTAGCTTTTTACTCGGTTTTTAAGCGGTTTTATTCATTGCTTCAATTTTTACTTTCCACTCTTTCGGACCGGTTTCGTGCACCGATACGCCGTTGGAATCCACCGCAACGGTCACAGGCATGTCCACCACGTCAAATTCGTAGATGGCTTCCATACCGAGGTCTTCAAATGCCAATACTTTGGCGGCTTTGATCGCTTTGGATACGAGGTAGGCGGCACCACCCACGGCCATGAGGTAAGCGGCTTTGTGCTTTTTGATCGCTTCAATAGCTGCTGGACCGCGTTCGGACTTACCAATCATGGTGATCAGACCGGTTTGTGACAGCATCATGTCGGTGAATTTGTCCATACGCGTCGCAGTGGTTGGACCCGCAGGGCCAACGACTTCATCGCGCACTGGATCAACAGGGCCGACGTAGTAAATCGCGCGGTTGGTGAAATCGACCGGTAATTTTTCGCCTTTGGCAAGCATATCGGCGATGCGTTTGTGTGCAGCGTCACGGCCGGTGAGCATTTTGCCGTTGAGCAGCAGCGTTTGCCCCGGTTTCCATGCGGCGACTTGCTCCGGCGTGAGGGTATTTAGGTCGACACGTTGGCTTTTCTCGGTGTCGGCGGTCCAGCTCACTTGTGGCCATGCTTCCATCG
>CAZCDD010000036.1:0-3581 GCA_964497405.1 uncultured Hydromonas sp.
GCGCCAAACCGGCCAATTGATCGTGGTCGGTCAGTGCAATATGCCGAGCGCCGTTGCGTGCAGCGCGCGCCATGAGCTGTTCAGGAGACAAGGCGCCATCGGATGCTGTGGAGTGACAATGAAAATCGAACAGCATGGTTTATTTACCCGCTTTTTTGGTTTTAGCGCTGGATTTAGTCGGCGCTTTGTCCGTCGGCTTTTTCACAACGGGGCTGGGTTTGGCGCTATCGGTGATGAGTAGCTCAGGATTGATCGTGCCGCCGCTGAGGTTTTGAAACAGCATCGCGGTCTGCGAGGCCATGACATCACGCATTTGTAAAAACATTTCACGGCTTTGCTGAATGTAGGTACTCATCATGCCCTGCATCATGGGGGTTTGGATCGCGAGCAGCTGCTGCCAAACCTCGCGGTCAATTTTTTGCTGCACGTCGCTTTTCGCATCGTTCTCGGCCAGATCACTCTGAATGTCCGCAAAAGCCTGCATGTTTTTTTCCAAATACGAGCCGAGCATACCCTGCATCACATTGCCATACGAGCGAATGATCTGCGCCAGCATCTCGGTGGTGAACAGCGAAACGCCCTCATTCTCTTCCTCCAAAATGATTTGCAGCATGATGCTTCGGGTCAAATCTTCATTGCTTTTCGCATCCACGACACGAAAGGTGTCATGCGCCAAGACCATTTGCTTGACATCGGCCAAGGTGATGTAGGTCGAGGTTTGCGTATCGTACAATCGTCGATTGGGGTATTTCTTGATGATGTGCTGCTCATCGCGCTTGCGCATGCAAAGCTCCTATTGTGTGTGATTCCTCTTGGGGTGCATTGTAAAGCTTGCACCGCTGCGGGTTCAATACATCGTACATGAATAAACAGTAAGGCACTGAATCATTCATCCGATTCAAAGACTTATTTAATATTTAACTGCTGCACCTGCGCGGCTGGCACATCACTGAAAAACCGCCAGCGCGCTTGCACCGATTCATTCACGCAAGTGGCGTAATTTTCAGTACGCCCCAGAGTCAAACGCGCGCATAAACCCTTGCGTTTTTCCAAAACACTTTGCGTGTAGCGCGCCACCGGAGCACCCGAGTCGAGCAATATTACCTGTTCGCCCAAATGCGCTCGTATGTCATCGGCAATGAACGGGTAATGCGTACAACCCAACACCACCACATCCGCGCCAAACGCACGCACAGGCGTTAAATATCGCTCAAGCAACGCTTGCCATATCGCGCCCTCGATCGCCCCCGTATCAATCGCTTCTGCCCAGCCCACGCAGGCGACCGAATGCAATTGCACAGCGCTGTCCGCCGAAATGGTGCGCTGAACCAGCGCTTGGTATTTCGCGCTTTCCACAGTCCGTCGCGTGGCGAGCATGGCGATTTTTTGATTTTGCGTCAGCTGCACCGCCGGTTTGATCGCCGGCTCCAGTCCAACGAAAAACACATCGGGATAGCGTTCGCGCACATAGGTTGCCCCCGCTGCCGTTGCGGTATTGCAAGCCCAGACAATCGCCTTGCAGCCACGCGCCAAAAACCATTCGGTCATCTGTACCATGCGCTCGCGTATCCACGCTTCAGGTTTATCCCCATACGGCACATTCGCATTGTCCGCCACATAGATGAAATTTTCGTGAGGCATGGTCGCGTGCAAATGCCGCCAGACGCTCAAACCGCCCAAGCCTGAATCAAACACGCCGATCGGCCCATCACGCAGATGCGCCAAACTCGGCCCATTGGCTGCGCGCAAAGCGTTGGCGTTCAGTGGCGCGGTCACATCCAGTGCTTCCACCAGCGTGGTATGGTTCATGCTTCGTTCTGCCATGCAGATAACTCTTCTTCAAAAAATCCCGCAGCGCGACGCGCCACCCAGTTAAACGGCGGGCGCACACGCGGCGCTCGGTATAGCTCCGTTAAATGCCGATAGGTATAAATCGGCTCGGACTGATTTTGCGCGCAGGCATAAATGAACCAACGATGGCCCAACGCCACATGGGTGATTTCATCGCGCAAAATGATGTCCAAAATTCGCGCGGCATGCTCATCGCCCGCTTGGCGGAATTTCTCCTGCATGATTGGGCAAGCATCCAAGCCGCGCGCTTCCAAGGTTCGTGGCACCATCGCCATGCGGTCGGCGAACGAATGCCGCGTGCGCTCAGCCATCTCCCACAGCCCATCATGCGCGGGGAAGTCGCCATACGCCGCCCCCAAAGTCTGCAAATGCCGGCGAATCAGTGAGAAATGATACGCCTCTTCTGCCGCGACGCGCCACCAATCCCAGTAATAATCTTCCGTCAATCCAGCAAAGCGCACCATGGCATCCAAAGCCAGATTGATCGCATTGAATTCAATATGCGCCAATGCATGCACCATAATGGCGCGCCCTTCGATGCTGTTCATGCTGCGGCGCATGGTTTGCGTCGCTGGAATCAGTTCGGGGCGCTCCGGTCGACCCGGAGTATCGTGCTTCAATACAGGGTCATCGCGCCAGTCCGTATGTATGTCCAAACCTATCTGCCCGTTTTGCCCCATGCGATACAGCGCGCGCAGCGCCGTGAGTTTCTCATCCGGCTGTTTGAACTGCAATACCCGCAAAGCCAATGCACGCAAGTCAGGTTTCTGTCCCTGTCCGCTCAACTCAGCCAAATTTTGCCGTAAATGCCGCACCTGCGGCGGCTCCAACTCGACAAAATCAAGCCATTGATCGAATGAGTACAACTCATCCGCTGGAAAATCATTGATGCAGCTAATCACAGACATCGCTCAAAATTCCTCTACGCCATCGCCCCACATTTACAAGCGCCCCACTAACGTTCGAGCAAAGCCCTGTGGTCATCGATGGATAAGTCGGTTAAAATGTGTTATTTTAAACCTTTGGGCGAGTAAAAGCCTATCAAATTCAGCCAATACTGGAGCGCACCTATGCCCATTTACCGTTTGGACTCAAACAGCCCCGAATTAGCCGAGCGCACTTATGTCGCGCCGACTGCGGTATTGATTGGTCAAGTCAAACTACAAGCAGGCGCCAATGTTTGGTTTGGAGCAGTCCTGCGCGGTGATAACGAACCGATCACCGTGGGTGAAAACAGCAATATTCAGGAAAACTGCGTACTGCATACCGACGTCGGAGCGCCATTGAGCATTGGGCAAAACGTCACCATAGGCCACAGCGTTACCCTGCATGGCTGCACGATCGGTGACAACAGCTTGATCGGCATGGGCGCCATCGTCCTGAACCACGCCAAAATCGGTGCAAACAGCATCGTCGGCGCGGGTGCATTGGTCACGGAGGGCAAGGAATTTCCCGACGGCGCGCTGCTGGTGGGCAGTCCAGCCAAAGTACTGCGCATGTTGACCGCGGATGAAATCGCCCGACTGCCGAACAATGCGCACCACTATTCAGCCCGTGGCCAGCACTATGCCACACACCTGCAAGCCATAGAACCCTTCTCATGAACGCGAAAAATACCGAAACCAATAACTTCGAGAGTATGGACGCGTTCTTAGCTAGTGTAGAACGGCGTGCCTACAAACACGCGCTGTACGCCGTGCGCAACGAAGAAAACGCCTTGGACATTGTCC
>CAZCDD010000036.1:3591-10068 GCA_964497405.1 uncultured Hydromonas sp.
TGTCCAAGACGCCATGCTCAATCTGGTGCAATCCTACAGCGACAAACCAGCGAGCGAATGGCCGATGCTCTTCACCCGCATTTTGCAAAATGCCATCCACAATCATTTTCGCCGCAGCAAAGTGCGTGACTACTGGACGCCGAATTTCTCACAGTTTGATTCCAGCGAAGATGAGGAAGAGTCCAACTCCATGGATGTTATCGAAGCGATTATGAATAAAACGCTCGATCGTTCCGCTTTTTCTACCGAAGACGTGGTGACGCGCGAGCAAATTTTGAACAAAATCGAAGAATTGATAAAAAACCTACCGGCACGTCAACGAGAAGCGTTCCTATTGCGTTACTGGGAAGACCTCTCAGTCTCAGAAACCGCCGAAGCAATGGGCTGCTCGGAAGGAAGTGTCAAAACCCATTGCTCCCGTGCCGCACACGCTTTGGCACAAGCATTGACCGAACTGGGCATTACAGGAAGCGCGCTATGACAGCAGATACCTCAAACACTTACGGCAATAAAATCTCGACAGAACTCAGCGCTGAGCAAATTGCTCGTAGCGTGCAGATAACGCGTGCAGCACTGGATCAGGGTGCGGACGAATTGCCTTACGAAATCAGCGAACGCCTGCGTGCCATTCGCGTGCGCGCACTCGCACAAGCCAAGCAAGCCCCTGTACCAACAACCCAACACAGCAAAACCGCGACATCCTCCAAATGGCATCACCAACTGGTTGGCTGGCTCAAAGGCGGTATTGCCGTCAGCGCTTTTGCCCTCGCCTTGGCCATTTCTGTGGTCTCCATTCGCTCTGAATTAACGACCGATGTGGCCGTATCGGATCGCGCCATCAGCATGAGCAATAGCACATCCAACGCAGCCAATGAGCAAATGGTCGCACACAGTGAGTCAGACACAGCAACGCACTCTGCCAACGCAGCCATCAGCGCTGGCAAAAATACCACCAACGCCAGCAATACCCTACTGAGCATGAGCAATCATACGCGCACCGGCGCTGCTCATCCGCCAGAACGCAACCCTGCCGTCGAAAATATGGCATACGGTCATGCGAACGCAATGAGCGCTCGCCCTACGACAGCACCGGCTGCTACAGTTGCCCATGCTGAGTTGGCTAACCCAGCTGCGCCGCAAGCGGTTCAGACCAGCGCGGTAGAAGATGATGAAATTGCTATGGTGTTGCATGAGCAAATTCCGCTGCAAGCATATTTGAATGATGATTTTGCCCGTTTTGCCAATCATGAAGGCTTGAGTCATATTGAAAAACTCAGCAATACCACCAGCAACAATCAAACCCCGAATGAGTAATCACGCAAACCCCTTTTATTAAGTAGATAGAGAATATGAAGCCTGCTCAAAAATTTGCCTCCACCTTACTGATATTGAGTATGTTGTGCTATGTCCCAGTCGCCTCTGCGCAAGCGTGGGAAGACCTTTCTGGCGATTGTCAAGAAGCCTTGCGACCCTTGCGCCTGAATTGGGAAGAGTTATCCAGCCCGCAAAAGCAAAGTTGGCTCAAGCGCGTGCCTGAACTAAAAGCCATGTCCAAAGAGCAACGCAATACCGCTCAATCGCGCATGGCCGAATGGGGTGCCCTGTCGCAACAGCAACGCTATGAAGTACAAAACCGCGTTAAAAGCAGTGCAGAACCAGATCCCCAGATGCGCGCCAAACTTTGGAAAGCGTTCATTGAAAACTAAACTGTCCTAATGTGCTTTCTAAAAGCCTACAAAGCACGTTAAAATAACACACCGCTGATGACTTTCAGCGGTGTTTGCTTATCATATTCACCCTCTCACCACCACACTGCACCATGGCGCACGCTCATTCAACACCTAAACCAGCTATTCCCGCACCCTATGCACGACGCATTTGGTCCTCACTTTATGAGCTGGCCCTACTCTTTGGTCTGACTTTCGTGACATCCTTATTGGTGCAAATCATTGTGACACTACTGGGAATCAGCCTGCCCAATTGGGCGCACTCGCTTATATTTTTTGTCGTGATGGGACTGTACTTCACCTACTGCTGGACGCATGGCGGACAAACCTTGGCGCAACGTACCTGGCAATTGAAAGTAACTCGAAGCGATGGACACTCTATGGGCTATGGTCAAGCTTGGTTACGCTATACACTCGCCTACCTCGGTGTTTTACCGGCTTTTTTAATTGCGTGGACACAAATCCATCAACATACTGCTTTACCCAGCGCATCCAGCACATACAGCCTAACCATAGGTTTGGCACTCATTAACTGGCTGGCATTGCTCGGAACCAGCTTGGCCCATCCACAAAAAATAGCCCTACATGAGCGTCTTTCGCGTACGCGTACTGTTTGGTTGAGTCGCACATAAAAAACACGAACCCAAACGGGTTCGTGTTTTTTGAACGAATTTATCTCAATACGTCATCTAAAGATACCGTATCACTCCTCTGGCCGACGACAATGATCTTCATTCATGCCGCCTACACGCAGCCACGCATCGTTGATCCACTGAAAAGCGCCATGATAGTTGCAATCTTTACCATGCTCAGGCTGAACATCCATTCGGCACTGATTACCCGTTGCGCCGTGATCACAGCGATCATACTGCTCCTCTGTGGCCATAGATGCAGAAGATACTGTAGCCAATACAGCACAAACGATTAATTTACCCGCAAAAATGTATTTCACTAAAACCTCCGTTTGAAAAACCACTCCCTGTTGCTGAGTGAATTACACTCATTATCAGCAATAGAAGATGACGGATAAAAATCAATCAAAAAACCGTCATCTTCTACTACTATTTTTAGGACCTCGCTTACAGAATAATAAAGTCTGTGATGGCAATGGTCGGATTATTGGCCAAATCTGCAAAGACGGTGACGCCACCAGCAGCACTACCATTTGCATCGTATGACAATTCACCATTTAATGTGTTGTACAAAATCGTCGGGTTAGCAGTACCGGCAACAGGTGCAGAACCGGAAACAAACGTCGTCCCATTGACCAAAGCTTGACCTACCGTGAACCCAGTAAAGATATTGTTATCCAATACAATCTTATCTGTACCTGAAACAAAGTCTTTAATGGAGTCCAGATTATTCGTACCATCCAGGGCAGAAGCAAATACAAACTTATCTTTCCCAAGGCCACCGGTCAAGGTATCATTACCCGTACCACCGTACAACACATCATCACCAGCACCCGCATTCAAAGTATCAGCTGAACTATCCTTACCAATCAAGGTATCTGCGGCAGCCGTACCATTAATGGTTGTACTGGAGACATGCGTGATATCCACAGCAGCCGTATCCGTAACACCACCTTCAGTCAAAGTATACTGAACAGTACCATTACCTGTTACATTGGTAACCACTGGTTGAATATTCAACCACAGTGTGTATGAGCCATCAGTAATGCCGGAATAGCTCTTCACTGAGATGTAATAATCACCATCCGCCGTGGCTGTAAACTGTGCGTATGAATCGGTGCTCTTGGTTGAGCCAGAATCCAGAGTACGGCCATCATCGTTATAGGCAAGACTATTTCCATTCGCATCAAATGCCTCAATGACTGTATCCAAAAGACCTGATGCTCCATCAATATCCAGCGTCACTTTTTCACCCGCCTTCAAAGTGATTTTCACCATATCCACATCACGCGATGAACCAACCTCTTTAATAGCGCCAACAAACTTAGCGGTATAGCCTGTTGTCAATGGTGCATTAGTATCAGAAGTGGTACCAAATTTCGTTCGAGCTATCACCTGTGCTGTAGTACGCGTATCATTCAGACGATTCCATGCAGAATCACCACTAATTTCAGTGATGGTTGCAGCAGTGGTACCAAAACCGGTCGAAGAAGTAGCTGGCAACGTAACCACCACTGGATCAGTCCCTGTCGCATCCAATTTATCCACACCAGATGAAGCTGTGATTTTTGTGGTAGAACTGTAAATATCATTAGCCATCAACACAGCTGCAGGGATATTCACCGTACCATCATTATCATTGGTAAAGACATTGTCATCGATCGCGGAAATCTGATTGATTTGCAGGATTTTGCTTGGCACAGTCACCACATCGCCATCGGCATCTTTAACCGAGAATGCCAAAGCTTCTTGGTATGAAGAGCCGCTATTGGCTGCCTTATAAGTGTAGTCACCGTTATCCAAGTTCAAGGTCATTACCGCACCAGTCGCTGTGGTAATGGTCAAAACACGAGTCGTCTTGTTATAACCAAAAGTTGATGTGGTAGTCGTACCTGATGTGGTCAAATCACCCGTAGATTTGTCGTAATTATAGGTAAGACCCGCCATTGTAAAGACCATTACCGAACCACCATCGGCGCCCCACCCCGCAGACTCTACCCCCAGATTACCTGTCAACAGATTGGCAGCAACTTGAGGCACTTTGATGGTGCTTTGCAAAGTCGCATTCAACTGAGTCATATCGGTAACAATCAGACCATTTGTATCGGTATTGGTAATACCGTTATAAGCAATCGGATCAATTTGCACTTGATTGGCATCGGTCAATGAAGACCCCATACCCAAAGCATACGCATTGACCTTATTATCAATCAAGAACTTAGTCCAAATCGCTTCTTCGGCAGTTTGAATACCTTCGTCACCTGAAGTGTCATAGCCAGGCGCACCATCACCATTTAACGTGCCTTTCAGAGTGGTAGTATCACCATTCCAATAAGTACCACCCATACCATAAGTTGGCTCACCGTCGGTTAAGAAATAAGCAACGTTCTGAGCACCCACAATTTTGCCTGGTGAACCAAACCCATCAATGGCTTTTTGCAAGGCATCATCGTAGTTGGTACCACCACTAGCCATAAGAGCATTAATGTAAACCAATGCCTGCGCTGTAGTCATCCAAGTACTGCTGGCCTGAGCATACTTATTAAATGTCACAATTTCAACACGCACTTGACCTTGCTTGTCATAACCCAAGACCAGATTACTAATCGCCTCTTTAGCCATATCCAAACGAGACTTAATCACATCGCGATCTGAGCCCGTAACAGCATCCCAAGCCATACTACCTGAGGTATCCAAAATAATCATCAGGTTGGTTGCCGCTGGTTGAATATCCATAGACTGGGTACCACTATCGCATACGGGTGTATCGTCATTTACCGTCAATGTCAATGTAGAAGCCGCGGTATCACCATCGTTATCCGTTACTTTATAAGTCAACGGTAAAGTGATGTTATCCTCAGTACTGTTGGTTGGGTGCATCAACGGTTTCAACAAGGTTGCTGTATATTGACCGGTTGATTGATCCACTGAAATGGTCATCAAATCACCACGAGTAGAACTGATAGTTAAAGTATGAGTCGTTGCATTCCAGCTTGAGGTTACCGTCTCAGTGCCCAAGGTTGTACTACCATAAGACAGCTCAATAGATGCCACACCATCCGCACCACCAGAGTAAACCAGTGAACCCGTAGCCACAGTCGCAGCCCCCGCCTCGTCACCAGTACCACCGGCGATACCACCGCTCAAACCTTCCTCATCGAGAATCGTCGTAGCAACCACCGCGCTGGCAGATGGACCATCATCCAAGAAAGTAATTTGACTGCTAATATCAATAGCCGAGCTAGAGGTTGAATCACCATCTTTATCGGTCATAGTTACTTTCGCCGTAATCAAACCAGAGGCTAATTGCAAAACATCATCATGCGCTGCCGGCGTGCTACCGTCTGTATTGTGCTCCAGAGCAACATATTCGGAAACTGTCAGCTTACCATCTGTACCCATAGTTACAGTAAACGCAGTATGCTTAACACCTAATGAATCCGTGTAATAGCCGGTCACCTCAGAACTACTGGTTTGTGCCAAGTAAATGGTGTAATCCCCCACAGCAGTCTTGAATCCACTCGTCGTACCATCGGTTGTTGCAATGCTATAAACAGTCGTACCTGCACCATCCGCACCATAGCTCAACGTTGTGCTCAATACAGAGGACGAACTGGTAACTGTGATTGGTGTTGTGAATACACCCGCAGTGCTCGCACTGGTTCGAGCACTTTCATCCACGACCACAGTAACAGCCGTATTCGCAGAAGCCACCACCGTCGGTGCGTCGTCGGTGAAGACGAAGCCAGAACCCAAGCTCACGCTTTGTGAGACTTTGTCGCCGTCTTTGTCGGTCGCAGTCGCAGTCAAGCGGATGCTATCCGTTGCCAGAGCTACAGTGTCGTTGGCGTTGTTGCCATCGGTGTGTTTGACCGCACGCAGTTGATCCAAGGTCACCACGCCAGTGCTGCTGACGCTGATGGTAAACACGGTGTTGCTACCCGCCATACCGACGATCTGGCCATTGACCAGGCTCATGCTCACGGCTTGACCAGTCGCAGTGTCAATCAGGCCGCTAGCAGATTTAAGAACTTCTAAGGCGTAAGCCGTGCTGCCCTCGCCGTCTGCACCATAGTTGACGCTGAAGACATTGGCAAAGCTGGCCGATGCGTCTTGGT
>CAZCDD010000037.1:0-10018 GCA_964497405.1 uncultured Hydromonas sp.
TGTTTGCCGGCTTATCCATGATTACCAATGTGCGTTATTACAGTGGTAAAGCCATGGATTTGCAGCACGCTGTACCCTTCGTCAAACTACTGATGTTCGTCGGTATCATGTTGTGCATCATCGCATGGCCGCCGTTTGCCCTGTTTGGTCTGTTTGTCGCCTATGCGCTCTCGGGCTACGTCATGTGGCTGTGGCGCTGGTCAAAAGGCGAGTCGCTGAAAAAACAGCGCAACAGCTAATCCCACGACAACGCCTGCGCTATGCAGGCGTTTTTACACCCCCATCTAAGGAGCATTATGCCCACATTTGAAGACGCACTTGCACTCGCCGCACAGGCACACAAAGGCCAATACGATCTCGCCGGCGCACCCTATATCTGCCATCCCATGCGCGTCGCACTGGCGCAGACCGACGAGCGTGCGCGCATCGTCGCCATACTGCACGATGTGGTGGAAGACACTTCCATTACCTATGGGGATTTAGCCAAAGCAGGATTTGATGCGGAAATCATCGCCGCAGTGGAAGCACTGACCAAACGTCCAGGTGAAAAACGCATTGACGCCGCTGTTCGTGCCAAAGCCAATTCGCTCGCCCTTCAGGTCAAACTTGCCGATGTCGCCGATAATATGAACCTCGCGCGTATCAGCAATCCGACCGCAGAGGACTATGCGCGTCTTCGCGAGTATGAGCAGGTTTTGGCGTATTTGCGTGCATAAAGAACAGTGGATTGCGTGTGATCAACCCATGACAAATAGCTAGGGGCGGGTTTGAAACCCGCCCCTACGCATGGGTATTGAGCGTCAACTACGATGGATTCGGATTGCCGCGCCGTGCCCGTGCTCGTGCGAGTGCGGCTTCAATGCTGGCACGTTTGCGTTCGATGTCATCGCTCTCGAATTGTGCGGGTGGATGCTCGGCGGTGAAATCGGCGTGTTTGTGCTCGAGCTTTTGATGGCGGCTTTGTTCGCGTTCGATTTTTTCGCGTTTGAGGCGTTGTTCGCGCAATTGGTATTGCTCGCGGGCGGTGTGTGCGCGGGTGCGTGTCCAGTCGGGATCAGCAGCCAACGGCATTTCGATGCAATCCACGGGGCAGGGCGGTACGCACAGTTCGCAACCAGTGCATCGGTCTGCAAGGACGGTGTGCATGAGTTTGGCGGCGCCGACGATGGCATCGACTGGGCAGGCTTGGATGCATTTGGTGCAGCCGATGCATTCGTCTTCGATGATGGTGGCGACGCGCAGGGCTTGCTCCACGCCGTTGTCGGGGTTGAGCGCTATGATGGGGCGACCGGTGATTTGTGCCAATTGGGCAATGCCTTGTGCGCCACCCGGTGGGCATTGGTTGATCGGGGTGTGTTCAAAGGCAATGGCGTGCGCATAGGGGGCGCAGCCGTCGTAGCCGCACTGGGTGCATTGGGTCTGCGGCAGGGCGTCGTTGATGCGTTGGGCGAGCTGTTCTGCCGCTGTGTCGAGTTGCGAGGACGGGGCTGCGTTTGAATGCGTCATTGCGGGTATGGGCGCTTAGTTTTTGCTTGGCTGGCTGAAGCGGCGGCTGATTTTTTTGACTTGTCGCAGGGTGCGCACGGATTTGAATACCTGCGCGAGGTGCGAGCGGTCGGTGACGTCAATGATGATGCGGATGTCGGCGTCGCCGCTGTGGGTTTCGAGCGAGACGTCGGCGATGTTGGCGCCTGCATCGGCGATGCGGCTGGCAACTTTGGCGAGCAGGCCTTTTTCATTGGTGGCTAGGATGGACAGGGCAATTGGGAAGGTGAGTTCTATGTCGTTGCGTGTGTCCCATTCGAGGTCTATCCAGCGCAGGTTGTCGAGATTGCGTTGAGCGCGAGCCACCGGACAGTCGGTGGTGTGGATGATGAGGCCTTGTTTTTTCTGTAAGTAGCCAATGATGGCGTCGCCGCGAATCGGACGACAGCATTTGGACAGGGTGACGGTGTTGGCTTCATCCCCACGAATAAACAGGCGCTCGGTTCCGGCTTTGACCAGTGCTTCTTCGGAGGCTTCGAGTACGGCTTTTTGCGAGGCGTTGGCTTCGCGCGTTTGGTTGATGAACAGCCAGCGCTGTGCGGTGATGTTGGCATAGCGTATGCCCAGCCCGATTTCGGACAGGAGTTCTTCTTGGGTTTTGCTGCCAATGTCGCCGAGTAGGCGTTCCCAGCCGTCTTTGATATCATCAGGGTACGGTAAGTTCATGCTCTGGATGGCTTGACGCAACAGTTGTTCGCCGAGCATGGCGGATTCAACCATGCGTTGTGATTTGAAATAGTGGCGCAGTTCCATGCGTGCTTTGCCGGTTTTGACCCATTTGAGCCAAATCGGCGCGGGATGCGCTTCGGCATCGGTGATGATTTGTACTCTGTCGCCGTTATGCAGCTCGGTGCTGATCGGGCTGTCAATGCCGTTGATGATCGCGCCCGCAGCGCGATTGCCGATGTCGGTGTGAATGGCGTAGGCGAAGTCAAGTGCGGTCGCTTGACGCGGCAGGCTGAGAATCTTGGATTTCGGTGTGAATACGTACACCGCGTCGGGTGAGAGGTCAACCTTGATGTGCTCGAGAAATTCGATCGAGTCGTTGGTCTTTTGCTGGATGTGCAGCAGCGATTGCAGGGTGAGGTGCGATTGTTTTTGTACCTCGGAGAAGCTGACGTCGGATTCTTTGTACAGCCAGTGCGTGGCGATGCCGGATTCGGCGATGCGCTCCATGTCGTGCGTGCGAATTTGGAATTCCATCGGTTTGCCGACGTGGTTGAGCACGACGGTGTGCAAGGATTGGTAGCCGTTTTTCTTCGGAATGGCAACGTAGTCTTTGAATCGGCCAGGCACGGGGTTGAATAGGCCGTGCAGGATGCCGAGGCTGAGGTAGCAGTCGCTGCGTGTGTTGACCAATACGCGAAAGCCGTACACGTCCATGACTTTGGACAGGGACAGCTTTTTGTTTTTCATCTTGTAGTAGGTGCTGGCGAGGTTTTTCTCACGGCCAAAAATTTCGGCTTGAATTTTCGCAGCGGCAAAACTTTCGCGAATTTGGTGGATCACTTTGCCAAACAGTTCGCGCTTGATCTGGCGCGAGTCTTTGAGTGCGACACGCAGGATGCGCGCACGCCACGGGTGAATTTGCTCGAAACACAGGTCTTCGAGTTGACGGTATATGTCGTCCAAACCGAGACGGTGCGCGATCGGCGCGTAGATTTCGAGGGTCTCTTGCGCGATGCGTTTGCGTTTGTCCGCGCGCATGGTTTGCATGGTGGACAGGTTGTGCAGACGGTCGGCGAGCTTGATGAGGATGACGCGAACATCGTCGGCCATCGCCAGCAGCATTTTGCGAAAGCTCTCCGCTTGTTGCGCTTCTTTGCTGTCAAAATGCAGTTTGTCCAATTTGGACAGGCCATCGACCAGATTGGCTACCGGCGCGCCGAACTGATTGGCCAGCGTGATTTTATCCACGCCGCAGTCTTCGAGTACATCGTGCAGCAAGGCGGCTTTAATCGCTTGCGAATCGAGTTTCCATGTGGCGCACAGAGTGGCCACCGCGATCGGGTGTGTGATGTAGGGTTCGCCGGTTTGACGGTATTGCCCCAGATGTGCCGAGTCGGCCACAGAGAATGCCGCACGGATGCGGGTACATTCTGCGGGTGAGAGGTAACTGCGCAATTGCCCGAACAGCCCGTCCAAGCCGGTTTTGATCAACTCGGCGTGCTGTTTTTTGTGTTCGGGTGACATCGCCGTGGTGAAGCTGGTTGCTTGAAACGCTTGCTCCGTGGTGGGCTCAGTCGGGTTGTGCTCGTCGGACATAAAGTGCTTAGGGGCTATCAGTCGATTCGGTTATAGGCAAAAAAAGCCATTGAAACAATGGCTTGTCTGTGAAGCAGAAAATAATTTAACTCGGAACTTTGAGTAACATTTCCGCGCCGACTTCGCCGGCAGCGATTTCGCGCAGGGCGGTCACGGTCGGTTTGTCGTTGCTGACGATTTTTGGACTGTGACCTTGCGCCAATTGACGCGCGCGGTAAGTCGCCGACAGGGTCATGTCAAAGCGGTTCGGAATTTGTTTCAAGCAGTCTTCTACGGTAATACGTGCCATGTGTTTTTACTCTTTCGGTTGTGCCGCAGGCGATGGAATCACCAATTGGGCAAAAATTTCGGGATAACGTGCCTTCTGCGAGGCAAACCGCAAGCGGGACGCGCCAACAATCTGTTGTAATTGCGCCAATGCGGTGGAAAATAAGTGGTTAATGATAACATATTCGCACTCATCTGCGTGCGCCATTTCATTTTTGGCTGCGGCCAGACGCTTGGCGATCACCTCTTCGCTGTCGGTGCCACGTTTGTGCAGACGTTGGCTCAACTCTTCCATAGATGGCGGCAGGATAAAAATGCCGATCATATCGGGAAAATGTGCCCGTACTTGTTGTGCGCCTTGCCAGTCGATTTCCAGCAACACATCTTTGCCTGAAGTCAGTGCGGACATAATCCAGTCTTTGGACGTTCCGTAGTAATTGCCATGTACCTCAGCCCATTCGATGAAGCCGCCCGCGTCCCGTTTAGCCAAAAAGTCGTTCGCCGTGGTGAAATGATAGGCTACGCCGTCCACTTCGCCGACGCGCGGTGCGCGGGTGGTGTGTGAAATGGAGAGTAAAATGCTGTCATCGGCTTTGAGTAATTCGCCGACCAAGGACGATTTGCCCGCGCCGCTCGGGGCGATAACGACAAAAAGACTGCCTGCGGGTGCTGAGGTGTGGATTGGTGTTGAAGTATTCATCCTGAGTCCTGCTGTTTTCAAGGGGTTATTCCAAATTTTGTACCTGTTCGCGCATTTGTTCGATGATGAGTTTTAAATCCAGCGAGGCTTGCGTTTGCAGCAAGCTGGCGGATTTTGAGCCGAGGGTGTTGGCCTCGCGATTGAACTCTTGCATCAAGAAGTCGAGTTTCTTGCCCACATTGCCGCCCTCGCTCAGGTTTTGCCGTGCATTGCGCAAATGACCGTCGAGGCGATCCAACTCCTCGGCGACGTCGATGCGAATCGCGGTCAGGCTGACTTCTTGCTTGATGCGTTCGAGCAGCTCCTCGCGCGGAATGGCCGAAGTGGCGATGGCGACGTCGTTTTTGCCGGCATCCAGTGCCTTGAGCAGGCGTTCGGTGAGCTTTTGCTCCTGATGCGCGAGTAATTCGGGTAGCTGCACACGCAGATTGCCGACGATGGCTTCTATCGCGTCCAGTCGGTCTAAAATGGTTTGCTTCAGATGTGCGCCTTCGTGCTCACGGCTGGATAAAAACTGCGTCAATGCCGCTTGGGTCAATTCACCGATTTGCTCGGCGCTCACCGCGGCCAATACCTCCGCTGCGCCGGCACTGCTCGGGACAATGCCGGGCCAGTTGAGCAAGGTGCTGACGCTCAGCGGCGCGGCGTTGGGCGCGAGTTCGAGCAAGGCTTGTTGCGTGGCGAGTACCTGTTGCAACGCGTCGGCGTTGATGAGCTGCGCCGCAGTGGTTTCATCCGATGGTACCAGCGTTTGCCAGCTGATTTTGCATTCGAGTTTGCCTCGCTTGACCGCACGGGTCAGGGTTTCGCGGATGTGTCCTTCAAATGGTGCCAGCTCATCGGGAATTTTGATGCTCAAATCGAGAAAGCGGCTGTTCACGCTTTTGAGCTGCATGCTCAGACGGCACAATTGCGAGGCTATTTGCGCTTGACCAAAGCCGGTCATGCTGTAAATTTGAACATTGGCGGCGGGCTGGGTAGAATGCGAACTCATACGATATGATTTTAACCAAAGAAAGAAAGCATAATGATACACCGACACGATGGCCGCGCGCCCGATAGTTTGCGCCCTGTAAGCATTACCCGTGGTTATACCAAGCACGCCGAAGGCTCGGTTTTGATCGAGTTTGGCGACACCAAGGTACTGTGTACCGCCAGCGTATTGGACAAAGTGCCCCCGCATAAAAAAGGCAGTGGCGAGGGCTGGGTCACGGCGGAGTACGGGATGCTGCCGCGCTCAACGCACACGCGCAGCGATCGTGAAGCCGCGCGCGGCAAGCAAACCGGTCGCACGCAGGAAATCCAGCGTCTGATTGGTCGTGCGCTGCGCTCGGTGGTGGATTTGCGCAAGCTGGGTGAGCGCACGATTCACATTGACTGCGATGTGATACAGGCCGATGGCGGTACGCGCACGGCGAGCATTACCGGTGCCTATGTGGCGCTGGCCGATGCGGTGGCGTGGTTAATCGCGCAGGGTAAACTGAGCAATAGTCCGATCATAGACTCGGTGGCGGCGATTTCGGTGGGTGTGGTAGAGGGTGTGCCTCTGCTCGATTTGGATTACAGCGAGGATTCCAATTGCGATACCGACATGAATGTGGTGATGACGGGGCAAGGCGGCTTCGTGGAGATTCAGGGGACAGCCGAGGGTGTGCCTTTCAGCACAGAGGAGCTCAATGCCTTGTTGGCTTTGGCGAAAAAAGGCATCGCCGAATTGAGCCTGATGCAAAAGGTGTGAAGCCAAGCGCACGAAAAAAAGCCGGAATCTGCATTCCGGCTTTTTAATGGGTTGAATAAAGCGATGTCTTATTTGGACAGCGCTTTATTCATCGCCTCTTCGTCCAAGGCTTTTTCCCATTTGGATACGGCAACCGCTGCAACACCGTTACCAACGAAGTTGGTCAAGGCGCGCACTTCACTCATGAAGCGATCAATACCCAAGATCAACGCCATACCGGCAACTGGAATGTCCGGCACGACCATCAATGTACCGGCTAAGGTCACAAAGCCCGCACCCGTCACGCCACTCGCACCTTTTGAGGTCAACATGGCCACGGCGAAAATGGTGAATTGCTGCCACAGAGTCAGGTCAATGTTCAAGGCTTGCGCGATGAACAATACGGCCAAGGTCATGTAGATATTGGTGCCGTCCAGATTGAATGAATAACCCGTAGGTACCACCAAGCCGACTACGGATTTTTTACAGCCCATTTTTTCCAGTTTGCCCATCAGGTGTGGCAGGGCAGATTCAGATGAACTGGTGCCCAGAACCAGCAGCAATTCTTCCTTGATGTAGCGCAGGAATTTGAAAATACTGAACCCCGTGAATTTGGCAATCAAGCCCAAAACGATGATGACGAACAGGAATGCGGTCAAATAGAAGGTCGCAATCAAGCCGATCAGGTTGGACAATGACGAAATCCCGAATTTACCGATGGTGAATGCCATCGCACCGAATGCACCAATCGGAGCGAGTTTGGTGATGATGCCCACCATGCCAAAGAACACTTCAGACATACCTTCGATGAAGTGAATCAATGGGCGTGCGCGTTCTTCTGGTACGCGGGTCAATACCACGCCAAATAAAATCGCGATCAATAACACTTGCAAAATATTGCCTTCAACAAATGGACTGAACGCGGTTTTTGGGATCAAATCCATGAAGAAGTCCACCATGCCATGGCTTTTGGAGGCGTTTACAAACTCATTGACTTTTGCCACGTCTTTGGCGGCAAAGCTGGTGATGTCGGCATTGATGCCCACGCCCGGCTTGGCAATATGACCCACCACGAAACCAATCAGCAAGGCCAAGGTCGATACCACTTCAAAATAAATCAAGGCTTTTAAACCCACGCGACCCATTTGACCCAAGTCGCGCATATTCGCAATCCCCGCAACGATGGTACAAAAGATAATCGGGGTAATCACCATTTTCACCAAGTTGATGAAAGCCTTACCCAAAGGTTCTAAATCGATCCCCAATTTCGGATAAAAATGGCCAATGACGATACCCAAGACGATTGCGGCTAAAACCTGTACATATAAAACTTTATACCAAGGTTTTGGCGCAACATCTGCCGATAAATGATAATCACTATTCAACATATAAACATTCCTCCTCTTACAAAGGTTATTATTCCCATTCGGTATGAATGGATTTAGAAGTATAGTTCAAATATGTATGATTTGTGTAATATATTGTTTGGTGTTTTCGTATTTATTTTGTAAAAAGTATTAATCTATGGTGTTTTTGCCATAGGTTCTCTTAATGAAAACGGTTATATAACAGATAAGTTGCGGATTGAGTTGATGCAATCGGACGGGTTGTTTCGGAGGAGTTATGAGTTTAAACAGTGTTAAAACCGACTTGGCGCAACGCGCGCCGCATTTAAACATAGTGGAGTCGGAGCATCCAACGCCGACCGTTGAGACCGCCGCCGCTGTGCATGAGGTCGCACCCGGTCAAATTGCCAAAACCTTGGCCTTTTGGGTTGGTGATCGCGCGCAAAATAACGCGGTGCTGATCGTTGCGGGTGGTATGGCACGAATTGATAATAAAAAGTTTAAAGCGTTTTTCGGTGCGAAAGGTAAAATGCTCAATGCCGAGGAAGTGCTCGCATTGACCTCGCATCCGGTCGGCGGCGTGTGTCCATTTGGTTTGCCACAGTCCGTCCCTATTTATTTGGAGCAAAGCTTACGCGAGTTTGCCGAGGTCATGCCTGCGGCAGGCTGTACCCACAGCATGGTTTTGCTCGATTTGCCCGAATTGGAACGGCTGACTAACGGCGTTTGGGTGGATTTAGCGAAAGAGGAGGTCTGATGAAAACGATAGGTTTGATCGGCGGCATGAGTTGGGAGTCCACCATGCCCTACTATCGTCTCATCAATGAAATGGTGAAGCAGCGTTTGGGTGGGCTTCATTCGGCGAAAATCGTGCTGTATAGCGTGGATTTTCATGAAGTTGCACAGTTACAAGCGAATGGTAACTGGGTCCAAGCCGGTGAATTGTTGGCCGAGGCGGCGCGTTCTGTAGCGCGTGCCGGCGCGGACTGCATAGTGCTGTGTACCAACACCATGCACAAAGTGGCACAGGCGATTGAGTCAGCCGTGAACATACCCTTTCTGCATATTGCCGATGCAACGGCACAGGCCATCCGCGAGGCGGGCTTGAGTCGCGTTGGCTTGCTCGGCACGCGTTTTACCATGGAGCAGGATTTTTATAAACAGCGTTTGACGCAGCGTCATGGCATTACGGTGCAGGTGCCGAATGAGGTCGAATGCGAGCTAATCCATCGGGTGATCTATGATGAGCTGTGTCTCGGGCAAATCCATGACACATCGCGTGCGCAATACCGCCAGATCATCCAAAGACTGGTGGATGAGGAGCAGGTGCAGGCGGTTATTTTGGGCTGTACCGAGATTTCTCTGTTGGTTTCAGCAAGCGATTCAATCGTCCCCTTATTCGATACCACCGCCATTCATGCGCGAGCTGCGGCAGAATTTGCGTTGTCTTAGTTAAATGGTGGATATGAAAAAAGACGGGGTGTCCCGTCTTTTTTATTGGGTATGCGATTTAAGCACAAGCCAGCGCTTGCTCCAAATCGGCAATGATGTCATCCACATGCTCAATCCCGACCGACAGGCGAATCATGTCCGTCGATACGCCGGCTTTAGCGAGCTCTTCTTCGTTCAGTTGACGGTGCGTGGTGGACGCTGGATGGCAGGCGAGGCTTTTCGCGTCGCCGATGTTAACCAAGCGCGTGACCAGTTTGAGCGCGTCGATAAAGCGTGCACCTGCGGCCACTCCATCGCCTTCGCCGCCTTCCACACCGAATGACAAAATGCCGGAGGCTTTGCCACCGAGGTATTTTTGTACCAAGCCATTTTGTGGGTGTGCGCTCAAACCGGCGTAGTTGACCCATTTAACTTTCGGGTGTTTTTCCAAATACTGTGCGACGGCCAGTGCGTTGTCTGAGTGGCGCTCCATGCGCAGCGGCAGGGTTTCGATGCCTTGCAAAATCAAAAAGGCGTTCATCGGGCTGAGGGCTGCGCCGGTATTGCGCAGTGGCACGACGCGTGCACGGGCGATGAAAGCAGCCGCGCCGAGGGCTTCAACATAATTCACGCCGTGGTAGCTCGGATCAGGGGTGTTCAGCAGCGGGAAGCGCTCTTTATGCTCGCCCCAAGGGAATTTGCCGCTGTCAACGATCGCGCCGCCGATGCTGGTGCCGTGGCCGCCGA
>CAZCDD010000038.1:0-9928 GCA_964497405.1 uncultured Hydromonas sp.
TTTCTTCGGTGTAGCCGAGTACGCCTTTCATCGCGCCTTCAGATGCTGCTTTCATTGCCGCGCAAATGTCAGCGTATGAAGCGGGTTTTTCCAGTTCAACAGTCAAGTCAACCACAGATACGTCTGAAGTTGGCACGCGGAAAGCCATACCGGTGAGCTTTTTGTTCAGTTCAGGAATGACCACGCCAACCGCTTTGGCTGCGCCAGTAGATGAAGGAATGATGTTTTCCAAAATACCACGGCCACCGCGCCAGTCTTTGTTTGAAGGACCGTCAACGGTTTTTTGAGTCGCAGTTGCTGCGTGAACAGTGGTCATCAAGCCACGTTTGATACCGAAGTTGTCGTTCAGTACTTTGGCAACAGGTGCCAAGCAGTTGGTGGTGCATGATGCGTTGGAGATGATGGTTTGACCTGCATAAGTTTTGCAGTTTACGCCGTAAACGAACATTGGAGTGTCGTCTTTAGACGGAGCAGACATGATGACTTTTTTCGCGCCTGCGTCGATGTGTTTTTGAGCAGTTTCTTTGGTCAAGAACAAGCCGGTGGATTCAACCACAACGTCTGCGCCTACTTCGTCCCATTTGAGTTCGGATGGTTCTTTGATCGCGGTCAAACGGATGGTTTTGCCGTTAACGATCAGGTTAGAGCCTTCGACTTTCACGTCACCTTTAAATTTGCCGTGAACTGAGTCGTATTTGAGCATATATGCCAAATAGTCCGGTTCGAGCAAGTCGTTAATACCGACGATTTCGATGTCGTCTTTGAAATCCGCAACGGCTGCGCGGAAAACCATGCGGCCGATACGACCAAAACCGTTAATACCTACTTTAATAGCCATTGTTTTACTCCTTGGTTGGTGAACTGCAATCAAACTAACTGTTCAATTGTACTCCAAACCGCCGTCAATTTTTTATGGAATTTTCAGCGGTTATCAAAAAACTTTATTCTATTTAAACGTTTACCGTTTTTACCTGTTATAGCTTTGGTTTATACCAATGCGTGCTTAACCGCAGCCACGGCTTTTTCCGCGGTAATACCAAAGTATTCGTACAGGGCTTTGGCTGGCGCGGATTCACCGAAGGTCGTCATACCAATGACTGCGCCGCGACCGACGTATTTATGCCAAAAATCGGGCTGCGCGGCTTCAATCGCCACTGCCGGCAGATTGCGCGGCAATACGTCGTTTTGGTATTCAGGGGTTTGACGGTCAAATGCTTGGGTGCATGGCATGGATACCACACGCACGGCGATACCTTGCTCGGCCAATTGTTGCTGGGCTTTGAGCGCGATTTCAATTTCTGAGCCAGTGGCGATGATGATCGCTTGGGCATTGTCGGCATCTTTCAGGACGTAGCCGCCTTTGGCGATTGATTCAGCTTGGTTCAACTGGGCGACGCATGGCAGATTTTGACGGGACAGAATCAATGCACTCGGACCGTCTGCGCGCTGGATGGATTCACCCCATGCGACGGCAGTTTCCAAGCCATCCGCTGGGCGCCATACGTCTAAATTCGGGATGATGCGCAGGCTTGGAACGTGCTCGACGCTTTGGTGTGTCGGGCCGTCTTCACCCAGACCGATGGAGTCGTGGGTGAACACGTGAATCGTGCGTTGTTTCATCAGTGCGGACATGCGAATCGCGTTGCGCGAGTAGTCGCAGAAGGTGAGGAATGTGCCGCCATATGGCAAATAGCCGCCGTACAGCGCCATGCCGTTCATCATCGCCGCCATGCCGAATTCGCGCACGCCGTAAGACAGGTGATTGCCCCAAACGCCGGGTTTGTTGCGCACACAGCCTTTGAAGTTGGTCAGATTGGAACCGGTCAAGTCAGCCGAGCCGCCGAAAAACTCGGGGAGCAACGGCGCCAATGCGTCCAAAGCGTTTTGGCTGGCTTTGCGCGTGGCGACGGCATCGGTTTTCTCGGCGATTTGTGCGTAAACGTCGTGCAGTTTTTCTGCAAAACCGGCAGGCAATTGTTTGCTCATGCGGCGTTCAAATTCTGCGGCTTCGGCTGGGTAAGCGGCGCGATAGGCGGCGAATTGGTCATTCCATGCAGCTTCGAGCTCCGAACCTTTAGCGGTCGCATCCCATGCGGCTTTGATGTCCGCTGGAATTACGAAGGGCTCGTCCGTCCAGTCCAGTGCGGCGCGGGTTGCAGCGATTTCGTCTGCACCCAGTGCGGCGCCGTGTACGTCGTGTGTGCCTTGTTTGTTCGGTGCGCCTTTACCGATCACGGTTTTGCAGCAGATCAGGGTCGGCTTGCCGTCAGCGGTTTGGGCTTGGGTTTGAGCGGCGACCAGAGCGGCTTCAACCGCCGCAGTGTCGTGGCCATCGACGTTGGCAATCACGTTCCAGCCGTAGGCGGCAAAGCGTGCTGGTGTGTCGTCAGAGAACCAGTCTTCGACGTGGCCGTCAATCGAAATGCCGTTGTCATCCCAGAAAGCGATCAGTTTGGACAGCTTGAGCGTGCCAGCCAAGGCACAGGCTTCGTGGCTGATGCCTTCCATCATGCAGCCGTCACCCAAAAATGCGTAGGTGAAGTGATCCACGATGCGGTGCTCGGGTTTGTTGAATTCTTGTCCCAGTAATTTTTCGCTCAATGCCATACCGACGGCGTTGGCAATGCCTTGACCGAGCGGGCCGGTGGTGGTTTCAACGCCTGGGGTGATGCCGTATTCGGGGTGACCCGCGGTTTTGCTGTGCAGTTGGCGGAAGTTTTTGATTTCCTCCATCGGCAAGTCGTAGCCGGTCAAATGCAGCAATGAGTAGATCAACATGGAGCCGTGGCCGTTGGACAGCACGAAGCGGTCGCGATTGAACCAATTCGGGTTTTTCGGATTGTGACTCAGGTGGCTGCCCCACAATACTTGGGCGATTTCCGCCATGCCCATCGGTGCGCCCGGATGGCCGGATTTGGCTTTTTCGATCGCATCAATGGATAAAACGCGGATGGCATTGGCCATTTTGCGAGACATCTCAGGTGTCTGTGTGCTCATGTTTGTGCTCTTTCAAAGGTAATTAAAAATGGGTGTGTGATCTAAAAATAATGACCGCCATTTTATCATTGTTGGGCGGTCATTCGAGAAGATTTATCAGCGTGCTGGCGGTATGTTTTTAGCCTCGGGTGCGCACCGGTGTGCGCAAGGCTTGCATCACGCCGTGGTAGCCGCCGTCGGTATCCGGTGCGCTAAATACAGCGCTGCCGGCGACACACACGTCTGCACCGGCGGCGACGATCTGCGCGATATTGTCCACTTTCACGCCGCCGTCAATTTCAAGCAAAATGCGTTTGCCGGTTGCTTGGGCATAGGCATCGATTTTGGCGCGTGCGGCACGCAGCTTATTCAGCGTTTCGGGGATAAAAGCCTGCCCGCCAAAACCTGGATTGACGCTCATCAGTAACACGACATCCAGTTTGTCCATCACATGATCCATGAACGACAGCGGTGTGGCCGGATTGAACACCAAGCCAGCTTGACAGCCGTGATCGTGAATCAAGGCCAATGTGCGGTCAATGTGGCGCGAGGCCTCAGGGTGAAAGGTAATGATGTTCGCGCCCGCTTTGGCAAACATCGGGATCAGCGCATCGACTGGCTCCACCATCAAATGCACGTCAATCGGAATCTGCACATGCGGGCGAATCGCTTCGCACACCAGCGGGCCGATGGTCAGATTGGGCACATAGTGATTATCCATCACGTCAAAATGCACCCAGTCGGCGCCAGCGGCTTCGATCGCGCGCACCTCTTCGCCGAGTCGGGCAAAGTCTGCCGATAAAATCGAGGGGGCAATGCGCAATTGTTCAGGGATGTACGGCTCGGACATGATGGTGTTTCTCCAATTGAATAATGAATGCGACATTGTAAAGCAGGTCTGATACTGCGGCAATTCAAACCCGCAGCGGGGAAATTAATAAAAAATACCCAAAAACATACAGATTTGCATAAAAAAATTTGATAGTTGTTGTTTTGCTTGATATTATTATCAGAAGAAAATATCATTTTTATCGAAAATACAGGGCGATATGTTTTTTTAGAGTGTTTTTCAAAAAATTAAACCAATTTCGTCGCGAGTAAAAACAAAGCAAATAACACACACGAGGTGCTTTATGGCCAACTATACCTTACGTCAACTTAAGACGTTTTTTGAGGTAGCCAAATTAGGCTCTGTTTCCAAGGCTGCGGAGAAACTATTCATCACGCAACCGGCCGTTTCGATGCAATTGCGTCAATTAGAAGACGAGTTTGGCATCGCGTTGTTTGAAAATGTCGGGCGCAATATTCGCCTCACGAATGCGGGACATGAATTCATGACGCAAACGGGGCATGTCATCGCCTCGCTCAAGGATCTCGAAGCGGTGATGGCCGAGCATGCGGGCATGCGACGTGGGCGAATCGATTTGGCCATCGTCAGTACCAGCAAATACTTTATCCCCATGCTGTTGGTGCAATTTAATCGCATGTTTCCAACGATTGAAGTGCATTTACACATCGACAATAAGGAAAATGTGTTTGGCATGGTTGAGCGCAACGAAGTGGATATGGCTATCTCTGGCCGCGTGCCCGAGTCCTCTGAATACATCAGCGAAACCTTTGCCAGCAATCCACAGGCATTTGTCAGTGCGCCGTCGCATCCACTCTCGCGTAAAAAAAATATCAGCTATGAGGAGTTGAGCAGTTATCCTTTGGTGGTGCGTGAGCGCGGTTCGGGTACGCGCGCGGTGATGGAGCGCTGCTTTGAAAACCATCAAGCGCCGATGAATGTGTTCATGGAAATGCCGAGCAATGAGACCATTAAGCAAGCGGTCATGGCGAATATGGGATTGACCTTTTTATCGATGCGAACGATTCGACATGAATTGGCCGCCGGTCATATTGCCTTACTGGATGTGGTGGACACACCGGTTTGGGGGGAATGGCGGGTGATACACCTGAAAAATAAAAAACTGTCGCCGACGCTCAAAGCCTTCAAACACTTTTTGATTGAACAAGGTGGCGCATTGATTGACGCTTGGTCTTAAATCCTCCGCTGATTTCACTGTCCATGCCGACACAGCGATCACCGAACTATTGGGCGCAAGCGACGCAAGCGTTGGCACAGCGCGATGCGGTTATGTGCGCATTGATTGCGCGTTACCCCGAGAGCATGATGACTTCGCGCGGCCAGCCGTTTTATACCTTGGTGCGTTCGGTGGTGGGGCAGCAGATTTCGGTGCGTGCGGCTGATCATATTTGGGCACGCCTATTGATATTGTGCCCGCGCCTGACGCCACGGCATATCCTTCAGTTAGATATTACCCAATTGCGCTCGGTGGGGCTGTCGGAGCGTAAAACCCAGTACTTACACGCGGTCGCCCAGTTTTTTCTGGATAATAAAATCCCCCATAACGGCCATCGATATTGGGATCAGCGCTCGGATCAAGAGATCATCGATGAGCTCTCCACCATACATGGAATCGGGCGCTGGAGCGCGGAAATGTTTTTAATGTTTACCCTATTGCGGCCGAATGTGTTTCCGGTGGATGATATTGGACTGTTACGCGGTTTGGAAAAGGTTTATCATTCAGAGCAGCGTTTAACTCCCAAACAAGCTCGGGATGAGTATTTTGAACGCTATTCGCCGTGGGCAAGCGTGGCCACTTGGTATCTGTGGCGCAGTCTTGATCCGGTGGAAGTGCAGTATTGATGCGGCTTGGCACGCCGGTTTTACGAACGGACGTGCGGTGTTTTGCCCACATGGGCGCAAAAAACTTTGTTAAAATGCGCCCGTTCTAATCACGGAGAAATGGTGTGAGACAAATATTTTTAGACTTTGAACAGCCAATTGCGGATTTAGAAAGCAAAATTGAAGAACTGCGTTTGGTACAAAGCGACTCTGCGGTGGATATCTCGGAAGAAATCGCTCGCCTGAAGAAAAAAAGCGATGAGTTGACCAAAGACACCTATGCCAAACTTGAACCATCGCAAGTAGTCAAAGTCGCGCGTCACGCGCAGCGTCCGTACACGCAGGACTACATCGACTTGATTTTCACCGACTTCCACGAACTGCACGGCGATCGTGCGTTCGCCGATGATGCGGCGATTGTCGGTGGCTTGGCGCGTTTTGAGGGACAACCTTGCATGGTCATCGGTCATCAAAAAGGCCGTGATACCAAAGAGCGCGGTCTGCGCAATTTTGGTATGCCTCGTCCCGAAGGCTATCGCAAAGCCTTGCGTCTGATGCATTTGGCTGAAAAATACCGCCTGCCGATTTTCACCTTCATTGACACGCCGGGCGCTTATCCGGGCATCGGCGCGGAAGAGCGCGGTCAGTCCGAAGCGATTGGTCGCAATCTGTACGAAATGGCCAAGCTCAAAACCCCGATTATCGCTACCGTGATTGGCGAAGGCGGCTCGGGCGGTGCCTTGGCTGTGGCGGTGGCGGACACTGTACTGATGTTGCAATACGCTATTTACTCGGTGATTTCGCCAGAGGGCTGTGCCTCCATTTTGTGGAAGAGCGCGGATAAAGCCTCTGAAGCAGCCGACGCCATGGGCATCACCGCTGCGCGCTTGAAACAACTCGGCTTGGTTGATAAAGTGCTGAACGAACCGCTCGGCGGCGCGCAACGCAACCACAAGGCGATGGCACAAACCATCAAAAAAGCCTTGGCCGATGCATTGATTTCCCTGCAAAGCAAGCCAAACGATGAATTGCTGGCTGGTCGTATGGAAAAAATCATGGACTACGGCAATTTCACTGAAAGCAAAAAATAAGCCAAATCCCAAGGTTTCGATACCTCAAACAGGCAAAACAGGGCGCAGGAATGCGCCCTGTCGCTTTGGGTTTTTGCTATGATGCGCCCAAGCTTTATTCAAAACCATGAATCAACTGTTTACCGCGACCTCATCCATAGACCTGAGTATGCCCACCGCCGTAGCCGTGAGTGGCGGGGTGGATTCCATGTGTCTGCTGCATGCGCTCGCTCAGCAAGCGCAAAACATGGGGCAAACACTGTGGGCGTTTCACATTCATCACGATTTACAAACCGCGGCGGATGCGTGGCAAACCGTGGTGTGTGACGCGGCACAACGGCTCGGAGTGCGGTTCGATACGCGCCGACTCGATGCCCGTACGCGAATGTCGGCGCAAAGTGTTGAGGAATGGGCACGGCGTGGGCGCTACGCGGCGTTGGTAGAGCTGGCGCATGCGCACGGTGTACAACAAATCGTACTGGCGCATCATCAGGACGATCAGATCGAGACCTATTTATTACAGGCCGAGCGGGGTGCGGGCGCACGCGGGCAGTCGGCCATGCCGGCGCGGATTGAGCGACATGGCATGATTTGGCTGCGTCCGTGGCTGGAGGTGTCGCGAGCGCAGATTCAGACCTACGCGCAGAGCCAGCAGATAGCCTATGTGAACGACCCATCCAATGCCGATCCTCGCTTCAAACGCAGTGCGATTCGGATGCAACTGGCGCGAGAGCCGTTGAGTCCGTCACAGCGCACGGAGATATTGCAGGCGATTCAAACAGCGCAGCAACAACACGCGCAGCACAGCGCTTGGGCGCGGCAGGTACTCGCATCGCATCAAGTCGCCCATCGTGCAGAGATAGGCGAGTGCGGTCGTTTACAGGCGGTTGATTTGGCGAGCTACTCGACGCAGCAGGCGCAGATTCTATTGCGAGAATGGATGGCGCAGATGGGCTGGCGTATGCCCTCGCGCGCGGCATTGGATGAATTGTTGCGGCAATTGGCACAACCGTCGCTCAATCGCCAAATGTGCTGGCGCCACGCCGACGGCTGGGCGGTCACCCAGTTGAAAAACCAATGGATTGCGGCACAATTGTTAGCCGAAGGACAATGGTTTTTGAGTGAGGCATTGTGCGCGCGCATCATGCGAGAGGGATTGAGCGTGCGAGCGCGAAGCGGTGGCGAGCGTTTTCGTCTGGCGGAAAATCGCCCGAGCATCACACTCAAACATGCGTATCAAATGTACGGCATTGCGCCGATGTTGCGCGCGCAGCTGCCCTTGCTGTACGCAGGCGAACGCTTGGTACATGTGGTGGGCGTTGGCGATGTATTGGCTGCGCCGTAGCTTATAACACCGGCCCCATGGTCGCTACGGTGTTGTACCACAGCAAAGTCGGCTTACGCCATTGCTCAATATCGGCCAAAGTCACCGGCGTTGAGGCGCTCAGATACACCTTTTGCCGCGCAACGATGTCCTGCGTGAGTGCGGGATCGTACAGCGCAATATTGTTTTCATAATTCAGCTCAAAACTGCGGCGATCCATATTCGATGAGCCGATTAAAGTCACGTCACCGTCTATGGTCAGCAATTTCGCGTGCAACAGCCCGCCGTTGTATTCAAAAATCTGAACGCCCGCCTGCACCAAGGTGCGGTAGTAACTGCGGCTGGCCGCCGCGACAATCCACGAATCATTGCGTCGCGGCACGATCAGCGTCACCGCCGTGCCGCAACGTGCGGCAACGCACAGCGCATTGACGATCGACTCATTTGGCACAAAGTACGGCGTGGTGACCATCAGCTCACGCTGCGCAATGCCAATGAATTTCATAAACACATCCGACATCGCCGAATGCCGCTCCGTCGGGCCCGTGGCAATCACCTGCGCGGGGAAGCCATCCGTTTCCTGAGCGATGGACGGATCGATTTCATCCAATAAATTCAAATGCTCGCCGGTGGTTGACTCCCAATCGCTGAGAAACACCAGCTGATTTTGCAGCGCAATCGGACCGGTCAAACGCACCACTGTATCCACCCACGGCGCGTACTTTGCCTTGGGCGCAAAGGCCGCATCGGCGCAATTTTGACTACCGCAATACGTGATTTCACCATCGATCACCATGATCTTGCGGTGATTGCGCAGATCAATTCGGCCATACAAAATACGCAACAACGGATTGCCCATAGCCAAAGCCACTGCTTGCTGAACCCCCGCCGCGCGCATTTCCTGCCAGTGCGGCGAACGCATCAACGCCCGTGAGCCCAAAGCATCCACCAGCACGCGACAAACCACCCCACGCTGCGCGGCGCGGATCAGCGCGTGCGCCACCTTCAGCCCACTCTCATCGGCCAACCAAATATAGAACAACACATGCACATGCTGCTTCGCCGCATCAATATCCGCCACCAGCGCATCCACCATATGCTCAGAATCGCGCATCAACTGCGCCCGATTACCCGCGACAGGCCAAAAACCATTGACCGAGCGGCCGATATGAAATGCCTGATGATAACGGGTCGGAATCGCGTGCAGCACCGTCGGCGCAATCAAATCGCTCAAATGCAAAGCCTTAAACCGCTCAATCAAACTGTCACGCACCGAGCGCATGCGCTCAGCGCGCTTTGCCCCGATATTCGTCTCGCCCAACAACACATAAAACACCATGCCGAAAATCGGCAAAGCCAGTAGCAGCAGCATCCACGCGATGCGCGAGGCCGGCTCACGATAAGGGCGCAGCATCACCCGAGCCACGAAATACAGCACCAAAACATAATGGACAATCACCGCAATGATTGGCCAAGCGCTGAGCCACTGGGTAGAATAGACGAGCACGACTCCTCCGAATCAAGATCAACAACGTAAACATACCATAAAAATACCGAACAACAGATAAAGCGTAAAGCCCCTCATCTTTAGGATAAAATAAAGCCATTTTTTCAACGGTTGCAACTCATCGGCGCAGATGAGGACAACAACCTCAAAGCGAGACCTTATGGACGGAAAATCCCTCAATCTCACCCAAGAACTCCTGCAACAACTGCAACAACTCGTTCCCCAAGCCTTCAGCGAGGGCAAACTCGACACCACCGCGCTCAAACGACTGCTGGGCGAAGACGTCTTTGTGCAGGGCGAGCGTTACGGACTGAACTGGGCGGGCAAAACCGAAGCCTACCAAGTGCTGCAACAGCAAACCA
>CAZCDD010000039.1:0-9849 GCA_964497405.1 uncultured Hydromonas sp.
TTGGCGCGACACAAACGGCAGTGAGCACACGCTCACTGGTATCGGCGTGGTGGAGCGGCATCGCGCCGTCTGGTAAATATGAGGCCATCTGCATCTCCTACCCCAGAGTCAACCATGACGCAACATCGCGCCATTGTGATTTTCGTCGTTCTGGCGTTCGGTTATTTTTTATCAGCGCTCATGCGTGGTGTCACCGGCACGCTGGCGCCGGTACTGACGCAGGAGCTGGCTTTGAGCGCGGGGCAATTGGGGCTGCTCGCCGGTGTGTATTTTTTCGGTTTCGCCGGCATGCAGCTACCGCTCGGGCGTTGGTTGGATCAGTTTGGCCCGCGTTCGGTGCTGTTGGTATTGTTGAGCTTGGCGGTGCTCAGTTGTCTGGCCTTTGCCTTGGCCCAAGGGTTTTGGACGCTATTATTGGCGCGCTTTCTCGGTGGCATTGGGGTGAGCGCCTGTCTGATGGCACCACTCACCGGTTATCGCACTTGGTTTGAGCCACAAACGCAGCTGCGCAGTAATTCATGGATGCTGATGGCTGGCTCATTTGGCTTGCTGTGTGCGACCATTCCGGTGCAATGGGCGCTGCCGCTGATCGGCTGGCGCAAGGTTTTTGTGCTGCTGGCCGTTTTATTCGGTATCGCGATGCTCGGTATCTGGCGCAGAGTACCGGTATGGCAGCATCATGCGCTAAGTTCGAGCGCAAAAACCTCGTTCGCCGAGGATTATCGATTCATCTTGCATCACGCGTATTTTTGGCGACTGGCGCCGCTGTCCTTCGTCAATTACGGTGCGGTGGTTGCGATTCAAACATTATGGGCAGGGCCGTGGATGACCCGAGTGGCGGGCTACACCGCTGCGCAGGCGGCCAATGGTTTATTCGCCATCAATCTGACCACGCTGATCGTATTTTGGCTGTGGGGTGTGCTCAACCCTTGGCTCAATCGTCGCCATTTGACTGCCGATTCATTGATTATCTGGGGATTACCGTTCAGTTGTCTGGCTTTATTCGGTATCGCACTGCTCGGCGCCAGCAGCGACTGGTGGATGATCGCGCTGTTTTGCGCGCTGTCCACCGTAGTTTCACTGGCGCAACCCGCTCTGGGCTTGACCGTACCCAAAGCGCAGGCAGGACGCGCAATGACGGCATTTAACCTATTGCTGTTCGCTGGGGCTTTTTTCTGGCAATGGGGTATGGGCTTGATGATTGATGGGCTCAAAGCCGCGGGTTGGGCGGAAGCAAACGCCTATCGTGCGGTTTTTGCCGCAGTAGCGCTGTTATGCGTGGTAGCGTATGGGTGGTTCGTCTATGGCACATGGACAAGTCAACGTATGAATGCTATTGCTCAGCGTAACCGATAAAAAACCTCGCTCAACGCATCCGTTGGCGAGGTTTTTGTGAGTGCGTTCACCGATATTTTAGAACCGTGCATCCAAACCAATATTCACTGCGGTTTCTTGCCCCGAGTCTTTGCCAAAAGTACGCTCCGCACCCAGCACTAAATTAACGTTTTTCGCCAAATCAATCTGTGTACCCAGTTTCAAACGCAGGCCATTATCCGCTTTCGGCGCGGCGGTGCTAAAGCTGGTCGGCGCGGATTTTAGTCGGGCTGTGATGGCGTCCGCATCGGTGCCATCCACTTCGTAGCTCAGGCTGGCATACGGTTTGATTGTGCCGAAATCGCCACGCAATTGATAGCCCACATTCGCCACCAAACCTTCGCGCTTTTGCGCACCAAAGCTCATGGCGGTACTGGTGCTGCTCGCTTCGTCATAACCGTTCAAACGCATGTGTTCGTACGCAAAGCCACCGACTGGGCCGTGTTGGATCTTGCCTGCGGCGAGTGTACCCAGCACCAAACTGCCCTGCACGCCAATGGTGTAATGCGCGCCTTTGCTGGTGCCGGACTCGGTGCGAGTGGCCGTGCCCAGTGCGATGCTGCGATCGATGTCGGCGTTTAACCAACCATAACGCGCATAAGCCAAAATTTCGCCTTGATCGGCTTTTTTCGCTACATACGCGCCGACGCTGGTTTCTTTCAGATTAAATTCACCTGCAGCCGCACCCAAATCACCCGATGCGCGATCGTAGCCTGCGGTCACACCGGCGTGCACATGACCCGCGCTGATGCGGCGATCCGCACCGACCAGCAGGTATTTATTTTTGCTGTCGGCTTGGCCAAAATCGGATTTGCTGTACCCCGCATCGGCGAATGCGTGCCACGTCTGATCGCCCGCATTTGGCGCATAGGTCATCAGGCGCTGCGCATAACGTTGCCCTGCCGACATCGCCGCCGCACCCACTACGCCGACTCGCGCCGGCGCGTTGAGCACGGACAAAGCGTACTGCGCGCTGAGTTTTTGTGCCGCTGTGGTCGGATGCACGCCATCGGCAAACACATAGCTGCTGGCAGCGTCTGGGCTGACCAAGGTATTACCCGAGCAGAATAAGGATGAGCTGACGGTACATGCCACCCCCGTCGCATTGCTAAAGCCATACGCCGTCGGATTGGCCACCACTTCATTCAACATCGTGTAGTTATCCAGTAAAACCACGCTCAAACCGGCTTGCGCCAAGCCTTGATTCACCCCCGCGTTAAATCCTTGCGCCAATTGCGTTGCTCCCGCCGCGGCGGCTGCGCCCAAGCTTTGAAACGCGGGTGTTGCACCAAGATTCGGTAAATTTTGCACGATGATCTGCTGGCTGCCGGTCAATTTGGATAATTTCGCCACTTGCGTCACAAAGTCCACCACCGACTGCTGGGTCAAGGTCGCCAGTTGCGCCTGTGTGATGTAGCCACTGGAATACATGGTTAAATTTTGGAATGCATCATTCGCCCCACCTTGGATCAAAAACACGGTATTGGCTGCATTTTTACCCGCATTGGCGGTTAAAAACTCGTTTACCTGTGTGGAAATGGGACGCTGCGCAAAACCCGCCGGCGTGGACAGTGAGTCGGAATTCACTTTGGCCCCGCCCTGCGCGTAGTTCGTTCCCCCTTGATTGGACGGCGTGGTGGTAAAACCCAAATTCTCGGCAATGTATTCTGCGGCGGTCTTGCCCGGATTGGTGGTAAAGCGTTGCCCGCCAATGGCGGCATAATAACCACCGTCGGATAAACTATCGCCAATAATCACCACGCCATCGGCCGCCTGTGCATTCATCGCGGCGCACGCCAGCAAAGTGATGGCGCTGATCGGTTTGAGGGGGTTGCTAAAGCGGCTTACTAACGTGTGCATCATGCTGTCTCCTGGTCATATCTTATTTATAGTGTAGGTGCATTACCTTAGCATTTTTCTAACGTGCGTTCTGATTTTTCGGTATTGCACTGCAAAAAAACGGCGAGCATTGCTCACCGTTTTTCAAGTTTCTCTTCAAACCGCTATTCTTATACGCCCAAATGATCGCGCAGGGTGTACCACGCCGCGCCAATAGCGGAGAATGGTACGCTGAACATACGCCCGCCCGGGAATGGATAGTGCGGCAATTGTGCGAACGCCTGCAAGCGTTCAGGACGCCCCAGAATCGCTTCGGACAGCACCTTACCCGCCAAATGCGTGTAGGTGATGCCGTGGCCAGAGCAACCTTGCGAATAGTAAATATTGTTGTTCAAAATCCCCACCTGCGGCAGACGCGAGAGCGTCAGCAGGAAGTTGCCCGTCCAAGCAAATTCGATTTTGACATTTTTTAACTGTGGAAAGGTTTTGAGCATTTTCGGACGAATCAGCGCTTCAACGTTGCTCGGATCGCGCGCGCCATAGACCACACCGCCGCCGTACAGCAGGCGATTGTCACCAGTGATGCGGTAGTAATCGAGCAGATAGTTGCAGTCCTCCACGCATTGGCCATGCGGGATCAAATCCTGCACCATTTCATCGGACAGAATTTCCGTGGTCACAACCTGCGAGCCGCACGGCATGGCCTTGGCCGCCAATTCAGGCACGAGATTACCGAGGTAGGCATTGCCCGCGACCACGACCCTTTTCGCCAATACGCGACCTTGTGCGGTATGCACCACGGGGGATGTGCCGCGTTCGATTTTCACCACCGGCGAGTGTTCGTAAATTGTACCACCGTGCGATTCAATCGCCGCGGCTTCGCCCAGCGCGAGGTTGAGCGAATGCATGTGGCCGCCGCCGTGGTCAATCGAGCCGCCGATGTATTGATCGGTATGCACGATTTTGCGCAGTTGCTCTTTGTCCAGCAGCTCAACTTTGTCGTAGCCTTGTTTCGCCCAGAGTTTTTGCTGCGCTTCGAGGTGATGCATTTGTTTGTCATTGAATGCGGCGAATACACCACCGTTTTTCAAATCACATGGGATGTTGTAGCGCGCGATGCGCTCGCGGATGATGCGATTGCCTTCAAACGCCATGTCGCCGATGAGTTTCGCGGCGTTGGCATCGACTTGCTGCGCGACCGCATCAATGTCACGACTGTAACTGTTGACCAACTGCCCACCGTTGCGCCCCGACGCGCCAAAACCCACGCGCACCGCTTCGAGCACCACCACCTGCACACCCGCTTCGGCCAAAAACAGTGCGGTGGACAGGCCGGTATAGCCCGCGCCAATCACGCAAACGTCGGCGTGTACGTCACCTTGTAGTGCCGGACGTTGTGGTGCGGGGTTGGCCGTGGCAGCGTAATAAGTTTTTTCCAATGCAGTGTGTGTCATTTTTTGCCCTCGATAAAAAGCTCAAAAAGCCCCCGCCGCATGTTGATGACATGCGGGTTTTGATATGCTCAGGGGATGATTAAATGTAATTCGAATCAGTAATCGATCTTGATCCAAGTGGTTTTCAATTCGCAATATTTATCCATGCTGTGCAGGGATTTATCGCGGCCATTGCCCGATTGTTTGTAGCCGCCGAACGGCACGGTGATGTCATCGTCGTTGTACTGATTCACATGCACCGTACCGGCCTTGAGCGCACGCGATACGCGATGCGCACGCGAGATGTCAGCCGTCCACAAGCCGGCTTGCAAACCGTAAATCGAGTCGTTCGCCAAAGCGATGACTTCCTCTTCCGTCTCAAAAGTCATGGCGGAGAGTACGGGGCCGAAGATTTCTTCGCGTGCGATGGTGTGGTTTTTATCGGTCACGAAAATCGTCGGCTCGATGAAATACCCGCCGGTTTCCTCACGGCAGCGATTGCCGCCAGCGAGTAACTCCGCGCCTTCGGTTTTGCCGGATTCGATGTATTTCATGACGTTGTTCAACTGAATATCATCGACAATCGCGCCCATCGTGGTTTCAGGATCAAGCGGATCACCCGGCTTGAATCCAGCCACATGCGCGGCGACTTTTTTCATGAATTCGTCTTTGATGCTCGCTTGCACGTACAGGCGGGTCGGTGCGTTGCAGCTCTCGCCTTGGTTGTAAAACACATTGCCCGCCGCTGCCGCTGCCGCGGCGTCCATGTCGGGACAATCGGCAAACACGATGTTCGGCGATTTGCCGCCCAGCTCCATCCAAGCGCGCTTCAGATTGCTGTTGGCCGCAGCCGCCATGATGCGTTTGCCCACGCCAGTCGAACCGGTGAACGCAACACAATCAACGTCCATATGCTCGGCCAATGCCGCGCCGGCTTCATGTCCAAAGCCCGTCACCACGTTAAACACACCCGCCGGAATGCCGGCTTCCAAGGCCAACTCGGCCAAACGCAGACCGGTCAACGGTGATTTTTCAGACGGTTTGAGCACCACCGAATTACCCACGGCCAGTGCCGGTGCGATTTTCCACGCAGTCATGAGCAGGGGATAATTCCACGGCACGATGGCGGCGACCACACCCACCGGCTCGCGCGTAATCAATGCGAGCGAATCGCGCGGGGTCGGTGCGACCTCGTCATAAACTTTATCAATCGCTTCGCCGAACCAGCGAATGGTGTTCTGCGCCGCCGCCACATCCACCGCCAGCGCATTGCTGATCGGTTTGCCCATATCCAGCGTCTCGGTCAGCGCCAATTCGTTTTTGCATTCCACAATCAAATCGGCAAAGCGAATCATGATTTCTTTGCGTTTGCGCGGTGATAGATGCGCCCAGCGCCCGTCTTCAAACGCTTCACGCGCGGCTTGAACCGCGATATCGACATCGGCTTTGTCACAGCGCGCGACATCGGTCAGCTTGCGTCCGTCACACGGGCTGACGCACGCAAAAGTCGCGCCGGACACCGCATCCACACGCGCACCATTGATGAGCGCCTGACCGTTAAACTTCATTTGCACCGCGCGCTCTTTCCAATTCGTTGTCCCCATGTCTGCTCCTTAGTCTGTGATTGATGATCTGAATCACATCTTAACCCCAATTGCCGGCGATTATAAAGCACCGTTTGTGACTTGCCTATGCTTGCGCCAAAGTGGGTCGCAATCAGCCCGCCAAATGGCTCCGAACTCAAAGACAAAAGTCATGATTATGCAATCCATTTAATCCTATCTCTTTCTATATTCACCACACCCTTTGACCAAATAAATTTCTACTCATAGGCAAATTGGTAGATATTTACCCCATTAGTCTATGAAACTGTGGTGATAAATACACATTTTCATTGCACTTGCTTGTAAACAGGCATACAGTTACATTGAGTCGTAAAAGGGTGTTGTTTGCACGTTTTTGGACTGAGATGCACCAAACCGGACACCCTTTATTCTTTCCAGTGAATCAAAAGAACTCGGCTCCCTTGGGCACTGCCCACCGAAATTTTAATTACAACTGATTCATACAGAGCTAAATAAGGATAAAGATCATGATCTGGGTACATTTACTTGTCGTATTGTTTTTCATCTATTTGGGTACACGCTTGGGCGGTATCGGCATTGGTTTTGCCGGCGGCTTGGGTGTTGTGGTTTTGGCCTTGATGGGCCTCACCCCCGGCCCGATTCCGTTTGATGTGATTTCCATCATCATGTCGGTGATCATGGCCATCGCTGCCATGCAAGTGGCTGGTGGTATGGATTATTTGGTGAAGTTGGCAGAAAAAATCCTGCGCAGCCATCCGAAACACATCACGTTCCTCGCGCCCGCAGTGACCTACTGGATGACCCTGCTCGCCGGTACAGGTCATACCGCGTTCTCAACGCTGCCGGTGATTGCTGAAGTGGCCAAAGAGCAAGGCATTCGTCCATCCCGTCCGCTGTCCATCGCAACCGTTGCCTCACAAATTGCGATCACCGCATCGCCGATTTCTGCTGCCGTGGTGTTTTTGGCGGGTGAATTGGAGAAAAAATACGGTATTGGCTATCTGCAATTGCTCGCGATTTGGATTCCGACCACATTCCTCGCCTGTATGATTACTGCATTTTTCTGTAACTTCATGGGCAAAGATTTGGATAAAGATGAGGTGTATCAAGAACGCTTGGCCAAAGGCTTGATCCACAAACGCGGCGAGCTGCAAGTGGAAATCAAACCGTATGCCAAACGCTCCGTGCTGATTTTCTTGGCCGCGATTGTTGCTGTGATGGTTTATGCCACATTGATCAGTAAAAATATCGGTATCATTCAAAACCCAATTTTGAGCCGTGACAACGCCATCATTTCATTCATGCTCGGTACTGCGGCATTGATCGTGATGCTGTGCAAACTCGATACCGCGACCATTACCAGTGCGTCAACGTTCAAATCCGGTATGTCGGCTGCGATTTGTGTGATGGGTGTGGCTTGGTTGGGTAATACTTTCGTGGGCGCGCACATTGAGGGCATCAAAGCGGCTTCATCGGGCTTGCTCAATAGCTACCCGTGGATGCTGGCTGTGGTTCTGTTCATCGCTGCGACCTTGCTGTACTCACAGGCTGCTACTGCTAAGGCTCTGTATCCGGCGGCATTTGCCCTCGGTGTATCGCCAATCGCTGCGATTGCCTCATTTGCTGCGGTATCGGCATTGTTCGTATTGCCAACCTATCCAACTTTGTTGGCTGCCGTTGAAATGGACGACACCGGTTCAACCCGCATCGGTAAATTTGTATTTAACCATCCGTTCTTGATTCCGGGCGTGATTGCAATTTCACTGTCGGTATTGTTCGGCTTTGTCTGGGCGGGTATTGTGCTGTAAGCCAGTTCCGCTGGATAATAAAAGCATTCGCTTGAGCAATTCGTTGCAGGAGCGAATGCTTTTTTATTGGAATAATGGATTTTGCCATGAGTACAACCGCCCTGAACGCTGGTTTGATCACGAGTTTTCAACGCATTCTGCCTGATATGCCCTTGCAAATGGTGACTGATCTGCTGCCCCACTTCCGCGCACATCAGCGTGAACGTTTTGCGCCGCTATTGAACCAAGGTGAAGTGTGGCAATCGGTCGATTTGATCGAGTCTGGATTGGTGCGGATGTATTTTTTGCGCCGCGATGGGCGCGAATTCAACAAAAGCTTTTTTGCCGAACACAGTATTCTCTGTCCGCTCACCCCATCCATGTGGCAAGCCCCCTCACTGTTCGGTATTGCCTGCGTGGAGCCTCTAAAATTCTGGCGTTGTGACAGTCAAGTGTTCCGCGATATTTTGTACCAGCATGGACAGTGGCTGCCATTTCAAAATATTTTACTATCGCATCTGCTGACCGCCAAGTTGCAACGCGAACACGACCTACTGGCACTGGATGGCCGTCGCCGCTATGAAGCTTTTTGCGCCCAATTTCCGACATTGGCACAGCGCATTCCTTTGGGACATTTGGCTACCTATTTGGGGCTGACCGACGTGTCCTTGTCCCGACTGCGACGTCAACAACGTGAAATGGACTCATGAGCCATTTCTAAACATTTGTTAAGGTCAATTCAAAAACTTTACGCCACACTGGATACATCCTTGTTCAACATTGGAGGTGTCCATGAAGACCTTACGCAACATCGTCATTGCCCTATTGTCCCTCTTGAGCATCATTGCGATTCTCATCGGCATTGCCGCTTACATCACCGAAACAGATATCGACGCACAGCGGCAACACATCCTCGAGGTAGCCCAACAAACCAAAGCCCCCATCATTCCCGATGCGAGCGCACTGGCCTCCTTACCCCAACCCGTACAACGATTTTTTCAATTCACCTTTCCCAACGGCATACCATCAGACATCAGCGCCGTTCAAATTGAAATGAAGGGCATGTTCCGCCGCCCAAAAAGTGAGCCTTTTAATAAAACCACGGCTCATCAAACCTTTGCCACGCGCCAGCCCGCTTTGGTATTCGATGCCCGCACATCCGTCATTCCCCTAGTCTGGGCGCGCGCGTATGACGTGTATGCGCAAGGAGAAATGACCATGAAGGCCAAAGTACTGTCCGCCATTACACTGGTCAATGAAGTATCCTCACCCGAGCTAAACCGCATCTCCCTACGCCGCTGGCTACTGGAAAGCTCCTACTACCCCATGGCGCTGCTGCCGGGCGGTGTGGTGCAGTGGCAATCGATGGATGACACACACGCCCGCGCCACGGTTCACAGCGATGGTTTGAGCGCCTCCATGGTGGCGACCTTTGCACCAGATGGGCGACTCCTGCAATGGGACAGTGAAGAAGATGGCGATCTGCAAACACCCTATCACGGTTCAGGCGAGCACGCGGCACGCGACGATTATCGTCTGATTGACAACATCATGATCCCCATGAAATTCAGCGTCGCACGCGCGGCCAAAGGCCAAATCTACCCATTTTGGCAAGGTCAAGTCACACACATACAGATGATTCGCGCCACCCACCCCTAAAAAAACGGCACAGATGACTCTGTGCCGTTTGCAATACCAAGCTCAACAGGTTTTAAGCCGCTTTTCTGCGCTCACCCAAATCCGCCGCCGCCGTAAACAAAACATCGGTCGATGAATTCAATGCGGTTTCGCACGAGTCCTGTACCACACCGATGATAAAGCCAACCGCCA
>CAZCDD010000040.1:0-9709 GCA_964497405.1 uncultured Hydromonas sp.
ACGCGGTCGGCGCACCGGTGCAAGTGGTTGGCGACATCTCGCTGATGCTCAAAGTGGAAATCGACGTGAAAGCCGAACGCGAACGTCTGGGCAAAGAGATTACCCGTCTACAAGGCGAAATCAATAAAGCCAATGGCAAACTGAACAACGAAAACTTCGTTGCCAAAGCCCCGCCAGCGGTGATTGAGCAAGAGAAAAAACGTGTGGCCGAGTTCAGCGGTACTTTGGAAAAACTGCAAGCGCAGTTGAATGCCCTGCCAACAGAGTAAACGCTCTCAGCACCATCCCCACCTTCATACCCCCAGCGTAATGCGTGGGGGTATTTTTCATCCCAAATGATAGTCATTCACTATGGTTGCTATAAAAACATATCATTTTTAACTATCGTCGATTTCATCTAAACTGCCTTCAACGAGGACGCCGTACGACCAAGGAGGCAAAAATGAAACCGTTCACTACAATGACTCGCGCTCAATCTGCGCAAAAAACACCCTCAAAAACCCTGCCAAACACTTGGCACAAAATAATAGCCTACTACGCCCTGCACATCTCGATTGCCGCAGTCATCGTCTTTGCCATCACGGGAAGCTGGATGATTGCTGTGGCGGTGAGCGTGATCGAGCCTGCGGTGCAGGTTTTGGCATGGCTCATACAGCGCTGGGAGCAACGCGACCGAACCCAAACCATGAGCCACATCATGAACCACAGCGCAATGCGACGCAAACAACGCCATATGCTACGGCGATATTTGGCGCGGTATGCTCGGGCCGCGTAAAAAAGTGGTTGTATTATTTTTACAAACATAAATGATAATTATTCTCATTCAATAAATTTTGTTTTATAATGTGCTCAATCGATGGATGACTGAACCGTTTAATGGTTCTTTGACACAACACGCACAACGGTTCTGTCCATTCAAACAGCAGCACACAGCATTTAAACCGATGTTTCTGACAACGGATAAGGAGGATGAAATGACTGCGATCCGATTATTTTATAGCCGCAATTCACATACGCTGGCGAAAACCGCGACCTACTACGTCATGCACATCACGGTCGCAGCGGCGGTGGCCTACGCGGTGACCCGTAACTGGAGCACAGCGATTGCTTTGAGCTTGTTGGAGCCGACCGTACAGGCATTTGCGTTTTTCGCCCATGAAAAAACTTGGCAAAAATTTTTGCGTTAATCAAGCGCGCACGGCTCATACGATGAGCCGTGATTGACCCCAGATTGGGTTAGGTAATAGTTCTGCATCGACTTGAACTTTTGGATCATGCGTACCCTCATGCGCATGTGATGACTTCTTTGTTCATAGTCTTTTAGCCCGCATCGGCACTCGCCTGTGCGGGCTCTTTTTATGCGCTTTGTGGGCTATCGACCGCTGCGCGATTGCCCGCAGAGACACGATTCAGCCGCTCGTCACTTTTTTTGCACCTTACTGCTTTATAATCGGGCACTGCTTGTGTCAACGAATGCTCGCTGTGAGCTGTTGAGTGAACTTGTGTTTATTTTTTTAACGGGATGTTATGACTTCAACTCAAAATGCTTTGCACCTGATTGTGAACGCCAGTCCAGTGGTTCAGGCCATCATGGCGATTCTGGTGATACTCTCGCTGCTGTCGTGGTACGCGATTTTTAGCAAATACGCGACGTTGCGCCGTGCGCAAGCGACGACTGCGACTTTTGAGCATGAGTTTCTCTCGGCGAAAAATGTATCGCAATTGTTTCAAGGCTCGCTGAATAACCGCGCCAACGCGGGCAGCATGGAGCGAATTTTCATAGCAGGCATGCAAGGGTTTGAACAAGCGAACGGTCAAAATGCGAATGCACGACTGGAGTTTGCCCAGCGCTCGATGAAAGCGACCTTTCAGCGCGAAATGGATGAAATGGAGGCCAAACTGCCGTTCCTCGCATCGGTCGGCTCGGTCTCGCCGTACATCGGCCTGCTGGGTACGGTGTGGGGCATCATGTCGGCGTTTATGGGACTGTCCACCGCCGAGCAAAGCACCCTTGCCTCGGTCGCACCGGGCATTGCCGAGGCGCTGATTGCCACGGCATTGGGTCTGTTCGCCGCAATTCCGGCGGTATTGGCGTACAACCGCTTCACCGCACAGGTGGATCGTTTGGCACTGCGCTACGAAAGCTTTATCGACGATTTTTCCAATACGCTGCAAGTTCAATCGTAATCGCGCGGGAGCACACACATGAGCCGAGTTTCCCCTTTATCCAGCCGCTACGCCCGACGATCGCGCCGCTCCAACGCGCAGATGAACGTCGTGCCCTACATTGACGTGATGCTGGTGCTACTGGTGATTTTCATGGTGGTCGCGCCGATGATACAGACCAAGGTTTTAAACCTACCTTCGGTCGCCAAAGCCACTGCCGCGCAGGAACCGCCGCTGATCGTAGAGATGGATGCGCAAGGCCTACTAAAAATGGGCAATGCCAACAACGCCCAGCAATTCACCGACACCACGCAGCTCATCGGCGCACTGCAACAATCTCTGCGCAGCAAACCGCAGCCGGTGGTATTGGCCGCCGACAAAGCGGTGGCCTACGGCGACGTGATGCGCGTGATGGATGCGCTTAAATCGGCGCAGATTGAACGCGTCGGCTTGCTACTGAAACAAGCCGACTCCACCCAAACAGCGCAGTAATGCGCGCGGAATCCTTTTTACCTAACACGATTTGTCTATGTACCTAAGCCACCGTACCGACACCGTAACCCCTATGCACAAGAGCGCCGCACTGGCGACGCTGCTGGTGCACGCCTGCGTGCTGGGGCTGCTGTGGTGGGGTGCGCACTGGATGGCGCCGCAACCGACCGAAGTCGAACTATGGGATGCCGGTAGTCTGGGCAGCGGCGCAATGACCACTCAAGAAACCGCAACACCCGCAGCAAACCCAACGACGCCCACGCCCGCCACGGTGAACACCCCCACACCGCCAGCACCCAGCGTGAGTGAGCCGCCACCCGTCGTGAAACCGGATATCGCTGCGCCAACATCCAAGCCTGTGCCAACGGCTAAACCACAAATGCAGCCACAAGCACAGCCCAGCAGCACCAAGCCGAATACGGCTCAAGCCAGCGCGAATACAGCACGCAATGACGTCCTCGCACAAGCACGCACCGGCGCAGCGACTGGGGCAGGCTCGGGTACCGGCAGAGGTTCTGCGGTGGGCAGTGGCAAGTCTAATTTTGAAGACTACAAAGCCAAAGTAAGATCCATGATTGAAGCGCGTGGTCACAATCAGGGTCTGTCAGGCAATACAGGCAGAGTAAATTTCCGCGTCGCACCAAACGGTGCAGTCACCAGCGTTTCCGTGTCCGGCATGCCGTCGGATAAGGCGGAAACGCTCAGGCGCATTATTTCCAACATGGTGCTGCCGCGTGAAAATGGTGTGATTCCACCCCCGGTACTCAGTGGTGGCCTGATCTTTAATGTAGAGATTAAATAAAGGGAGTCCTTTGATGAACGCAGTATTTTTCACATTCACCCCCATGCGTCGACTGTTTCAGCGCGGCCTATTGATGATCGCCTTATTCAGCAGCTTGCTCCTGAGCAATCACGCACAGGCGCAACTCACGGGCGATTTAACCTTCAGCGACAGCAATGGCTTACCCGTCGCCACCGCGCACTTCATTGGTGAGGAAACAGCGCCGGTGAACATCACCGATGTGATCCGCGCCGATTTATCGCGCAGCGGCGGACTGGTCAATTTCTCCGTGGATGGCGCACACCTCGGACTGGAAAGTGGCGCAAACCTGAATGACTGGCGCGCACGCGGCGCGCAAGCACTGGTCGTGGGTAACGTCAGCAATAACGGCGGCACTTACAGCCTGCATCTGCGCCTGTTTGACCTGCGCAGCAAAAAATCGCTCGGCGACTACTCGCTGAACACCCCTGCCAACGGCCTGCGCAACGCCGGTCACCGCATGGCCGATTTCATCTACGAAAAACTCACCGGCACGCGCGGCGCATTCAACACCCGCTTGTCTTATGTCGATCGAAAAGGCGGCCAATATCAACTGCTGATCTCCGACTCGGACGGTCAGGGCAGCGTGGTCGCGTTGCGAAGCAATCAGCCGATCATCTCCCCGTCATGGTCACCCGATGGCACGCGCGTGGCCTATGTGTCGTTTGAAAAACGCAAGCCCGTGGTCTATGTGCACCACCTGCCGACCGGTCAACGCACCATGATTGCCGACTATAAGGGCAATAACAGCGCACCGGCATGGTCGCCCGATGGTCGATACCTCGCGCTGGCGCTCTCACGCGACGGCAACACGCAGATTTATCAAGTGAACGCCGATGGCGGTAACGAAATGCGCCTGACGCGCAGCACCGGCAATATCATTGACACCGAGCCGACCTACTCGCCGGATGGCAACACCATCTACTTCACCAGCGATCGAGGCGGCGAGCCACAAATTTACAAAATGAACGCACAGGGCGAAGCCGCCGGTGCAGTGCAGCGCGTGACCTTCCAAAGCAATTACAACACCAGCCCGCGCATTTCGCCCGATGGCACGAAAATGGCCTTCATCAGCCACGTCACGGGCGGCTATCAAACGCACATCATGGATTTGCGCTATGGTGACGTCCAGAGCATTTCCGGCACGCTGCGCGACGAGTCGCCCAGCTTCGCCGCCAACGGGCAAGTGGTGTTGTACAGCACCCAACGCAATGGGCGCGATGCCCTATTCGCCAGCTCCATCGACGGTCGTATGCGCCAAGAGCTGCCATTACCCGATAACCAAGCACGTTTTCCCGCTTGGGGGCCATTCATGCAGTAAACCATTTTGATACAGGAGGAAACCATGAACTCAACCATTCGCACCGCATTCGCCCTCACCGCCATTGCCCTGCTCACTGCCTGCGCGAGCAATAAAACCGCCACCGACAACACTGCGGTAAAAACCGTGGACGTGACCAACGGCATCGGTGCCGACGGCGTTCCCGCACCGGCGGCACGCAGTGTCTATTTTGACCTCGACCGCTACACCGTGCGTGCCGATGGCGAGCCGGTGGTGCGCGCGCACAGCGATTTTCTCAATAAAAACCGCAACCAGCACGTCCTGCTGCAAGGCAACACCGACGAGCGCGGCACGGCTGAGTACAACCTCGCGCTGGGTCAACGCCGCTCCGAAGCGGTGAAAAATGCCATGTCCACCTTGGGCGTGAACACCTCGCAAATCGAAGCCGTCAGCTTTGGTAAAGAAAAACCCAAAGCCACAGGCAGCAACGAAGCCGCGTGGGCAGAAAATCGCCGCGTTGATTTCGTGTACTAAAATAATCGTTGATTCAAACCCCGGGAGAGCACCATGACACGTATTCCAAGCCATCTTGCCAGCCTATCACTGATCATCGGATTACTGCTGACACAGCCGGCGCACGCCGCCCTGTTTGGCGACAGCAAATCCGTGATTGACCTGCGCACCAAGCAAGAAGCCCTACAAAAAACCGTGCTCTCCCAACAAAACCGCATTACCGAGCTATCGGATGCACTTGCGCGCGCCAATGGTCAAATTGAACAACTCAACCGCCAAGTATCCGAGCTCAAGGCCGACCAAGCCAATGCCTACAAAGTCTTGGATGAGCGTCTGCGCGCACTTGAGCCGATCCCGACCGAACAACTGATTCAACAAAGCTTCAATACCGCCGTTGCCCTAACTCAAAACGGCGAATACGCCAAAGCCAATCGCGCATGGGCGCAGCATCTCAAAGCCTATCCAGACCAAAGCAATAACGCCGATGTGCACTACTGGTATGGCGTGGCACAGTACGGCGCGCAATCCTATCGCAATGCCATCACCCGCTTGCAAACCTTTACCCAGCAAAACCCGCAAGACGAACGCGTGCCACAAGCGCTGCTGACCATCGGCAGTGCACAAATCTCCAGCGGCCAAAAAGCCGCCGGCATCGCCACCCTCAAGCAACTGCTCCAAACCTACCCGAGCCATTCGGCGGCGCAAACAGCCACAAAACTGCTGGGTGGATCGTGAGGTTTATCAACCACAGGCCAGTCGTGCCGCACACCATGCGCGTCACCCATGCTCCGATAACGCAAACCGCATAAAACTTTTCACTTATAATACCGTTTTTCAACCCCTACAATGATCGAGGACATCATGCAAATTACCGACAACTCAGTTGTAAACATTCACTATACCTTGACCAACGATGCCGGCGATGTACTCGACAGCTCACAAGGTCGCGAGCCTTTGGCCTACCTGCACGGCCACCACCAAATCATCCCAGGCTTGGAACAAGCTTTGGTCGGCAAAAGCGCCGGTGACGAATTGAACGTCACCATCGCCCCCGAAGACGCCTACGGTTTGCGCGTTGAAGAAGCGGTACAAAAAGTACCTCGCGAAGCGTTTGCACAAGTACCTGATTTGGCCGTGGGCATGCAATTGCACGGTGAATCACCACAAGGCCCAATGTCTGTCGTGGTCAAAGAAATCGCGGACGACGTGGTCACTGTGGATGCCAATCACCCGTTGGCTGGTGAAACCCTGCATTTCGCCGTGAAAATCGAAAGCGTACGCGAAGCCACTGAGAGTGAACTGGCGCACGGTCACGCACACGGTGGTGACGGTCACCACCATTGATAACGCCGCGTGATTCGTGTCAACCGCGAAGCACGCCACTCGTTAAAGCAGACGCGGTCAATCGGCTCATTTGAGCGGATGATCGCGTTTTTTACAAGAAAAGAGAGAAAGCAATGAAAGCCCAGAAAAAACCCGCACCCCTACGACCGCGCAATCCGCTGGTCGCCGCCGCACAACTGCGCCACGCAGGCAGTCACCGCCGGAGCAACCAATCGATTCGCGCCCAGCACAAACGCGACACCCGACGTGCCATCCAGCGCAACGATGAATTTTTTGCGGGTGCATTCGCCTTCGTTGTCCCTAACGACAGCGCACACGAATGCACCTGCCAAAACGCCGCCGCATCAGCAAATAACAGCGTTTCGCCGTACTTCCGCACACTCGGAGTCCCATCTCACCACCGCAAAAGACCGCTGCTGATTGACAACGACGCATGTTTTTCACGCCACCGATCAAAAAAGTGGCATAATCCCAAAGTAATGTAATCAGTTTCTAAAAACGATTACATGTTGCATCTCATACCATTATCCGATTACCACATCCGATTTGAGATAGGCTTATCATGCATACCCCACATCCCGTCCCTAATCTTTCCTTGAGTTTTGAGCAACTCGAACAATTGCGCGACCAGTTGGCCGACGAAATTGCCCAAGGCTTGGCGCAACCCAATCAAGCGATTAAAGCACTACCGGCCTTTGTCTGCCTACCGAAAAACGAGCTTAACGGCGACGTGATGGTGCTTGATGCCGGCGGGACCAATGTCCGCGCCGCAAAAATCGCCTTTATCGGCAAAGAAGTGCAGTTCACCAAAGTCAAGCACCGCGACGAATACCTGATGAGCGAAGCGCAGGTGGTCGGCGCGATTTCAGCGGATACCTTTTTCCGGCGCCAAGCCGATTTGATTCGCAAAGTCTCGGATGAAACCGAATTCGATCTGGGCTACTGCTTCTCCTATCCATCGACCAACTCACCAGACAATGACGCACGACTGGTCACTTGGACCAAAGGCATCAATATCGACGGCGTGATCGGTGAATCCTTGCGCAGCAAAATCTGCCAAGCGATTGCCCAAAACGGCCAAACCGCTCATAAAGTCCCGGTACTCAATGACACCGTGACCACGCTGGTGGCGGGGGCATGGCTGTCCGATTGCGACCAATACATCGGCCTGATTGCCGGTACCGGCTTGAATGCCGCCGCATACTACCGTGTGGATCAAATCGGCAAACTGAGCGAAGAGGAAAAAAGTGGCTGGCGTGATGATGAAGTCATGGCGGTCAACCTCGAAGTCGGCAATTTCCATCCGAAATACCTGACCGAATACGACGACGCGCTCAACGCGCGCCGCGTGGACGACAACCCAGGCAAACAGCGCATTGAAAAAGCCGCCTCCGGCCGCTACATCGCACCGATTTTCGGACAAATTGTGGGTCGTGAGCGCTGCATGAATCTGGCCGATGGTTTTGCCTTCGATCCAGATGATATCGCCACACACGCCGGTCAAGTGACGCTGTTGCGCCACTACCCTGACCCGTACATTGCGCAGACGGCTGAGGCAGTCATCAACCGCAGTGCCGATTTCACCGCCGTCATTTTGGCCGCCATCATCATGGGGCAAAATGCGCACAATCTATCGGGCGAGCAGCCCATCACCACCGGCATTTTGGTCGAAGGCACGCTGTTCTGGAAAACCGAAGGCTACCAAGAGCGCGTGGCCGCGCAGCTTGACCGCCTGACACCGGATCATTTGAAAGCTCAGTTCTTGCAAAACGATCTCGATGTGTCCACCAATTTCATTGGGGTTGGCTACGCCACACTGGCGATGAACGGCGATTAAACCGCCTGTTGCAATAGCCCCGTCACGATACGGACACAGGCTTTGATCTGTACTTGAAAAAACCATCCGAAGCACCGCTTTGGATGGTTTTTATTCATTTTTTCGTCATATTCGGATTATAATAGCGGCTTATTTTTAAAAGACTTTTTGTCTTTTCTCTCCTTTTCCCATTTCACTGATCGGTTCAAACACACCATGAGCGCCTTTTGGTCCAGCCTGTTAGCCAGCGTTTTGCTCGCCTCTATTCCCTTGATTATTGCCGGTATGGGTGAGCTGCTGACCGAGAAATCAGGCGTATTGAACCTCGGCGTCGAGGGCATGATGCTGCTCGGCGCGGTCTCGGCGTTCGCCACGGCTTTGAATACCGGTAGCGCGTGGACAGGCATGCTCGCAGGCACGGTGGCGGGCGCATTGGCAGCACTGCTGTTTGCCTTTTTGGTGTTGCGCTTGCTCACCAACCAAACGGCGACCGGCTTGGCACTGACGATTTTAGGCACAGGCTTATCCGCCCTGCTCGGCGTGAAATACGTCGGTTTGTCGGTACCGGGCTTTGCGCCTTTGAGCATTCCGTTTCTGTCGCAACTGCCGCTGATCGGCGAGCTGTTCAATCAAAGCATTCCGGCGTATTTGGGCATCCTGTTGTGCGTGCTGTTCGGCGTGCTGTTGTTCAAATCTAAAATCGGCCTGATGGTACGCGCAGTCGGCGAATCGCCGACCGTCGCGCATTCGATCGGCTATGACGTGCTGAAAATTCGCTATGCGATGACCATTTTGGGCGGTGCAATGGCCGGCTTTGCCGGTGCTTTTGTTGCGCTGGTGCAGTTCAAGGCGTGGCAAGAAGGCATCACCGGCGGCGTGGGCTGGATCGCCGTGGCCTTGGTGGTGTTTGCCACATGGCATCCGGCGCGTTTGATTTTCGGCGCCTTGTTATTTGGCTTGATGCGCTCACTGGGCTTTGCGGTGCAAGCGGCGAATCAGCCGATTCAGGATTGGCTGGCACATCAATCGGGCGCGGTGAAATCCTTGGCGGCGTTCATGACCAATGTGCAGGTACTCAACGCCCTGCCGTATGTCGCCACCGTGATCGTGCTGTGCTGGATTTCGCGTGACTGGCGCAAGATTCGCATGAATGCGCCGATGTCGTTGTCGCAACCATTTTTACCTTAAATCCGTTTATTAACGTAGTTTTTGTTTTTCTCATTATTGGAGTCATCATGGCATTTTCATTCTCATTGGGTCGTACAGCGGGTTTCGC
>CAZCDD010000041.1:0-9595 GCA_964497405.1 uncultured Hydromonas sp.
AGGACTTGTGTTGATTCTACTTTTAGATGCCGCCCTTTTAGGGGGTATTACCATCTCGCGGATGCTCATGTTTTTGCACGCTTGTTCGCGCGTTTGGATGAAGTACAGATTGTCCATCATCAAGCTCGCGTCCAACACGGTCAAGATACTGTATTTGTCGCAAACCGCGCGCACTTCGCGCATATTGTGCAATGAGAAGGGTTGACCACCGATGAGGTTGGTGCCGGCTTCTAAACGCACAAAGGCGATTTTGTCTGCGCCGTGCTTCTGGATCAATGCTTCGAGTTTTTGTGTATCGATGTTGCCTTTGAATGGAACGTCGCTATTGATGTTCAAAGCTTCATCGATGAAAATTTCTTCCACCGTGCCACCATTGATCGCGATGTGGGCTTTGGTGGTGGTGAAGTGGTAGTTCATCGGGACGATTTGGCCTTCTTTGACCAAAGTTTTAGCGAGTAAGTTTTCGCAAGCACGCCCTTGGTGTGCAGGCAAGAAGTATTTTTTATCGAAAATCTCTGTGATTTTTGCCGCCAACTCAGTGAAGGTTTCGCTGCCGGCATAGCTGTCGTCGGCGGACATCATGGCCGCCAATTGCTTGTCGCTCATCGCGTTCACGCCGCTGTCGGTGAGCATGTCTAAAAATACGTCGCGGTTTTGTAATAAAAAGGTATTGTAGCCGGCCTCATCAATGGCTTTGAGGCGTTGTTCAATCGGAACCAGATTGATTTTTTGCACAATGCGCGCTTTGTGCATTTCCAAGGGTAAATTTTGACCAGAATAAAATTGAATCAAAGACATACAGTAAACTCCTAATTTAAACAAAAAAGGGCAGGTTTGCTTTGTATGTCAATGAAGCGAGTAGGGCTTCTTGTTTGTTATATGCCTCCAAATGTCTCATATCATCATGAGATCATTTGCAGCGTATCCTGAAGATACCCTTTGAATCATACGGGATTATCTATTGGGATACCACTTGATTTATGGGCTCAGGTTGAGGCACAACCCAAAAAACCGCAAAAGATCATGATATTCCCTAAAAAATTCGGATTTTCATGCTCAAATGGGATTCGAATTAGGGTAAATAGGTTATTTTCGGGGCGATGCAGTACAATAACGGGTAAATTCATAGGGATTCCCCGATTGATAGAGAAAACTGACGTAAAAGGTGTTGTTTTGAAAAACATCGTGATTTTGATTTCTGGTGGCGGCAGCAATATGAAGGCCATCGTGCAGCGTGCGCAGCAGCAAGCGTGGGAAGCAAACGGTTGGGCGCGCATCGCCGCCGTGGTGAGTAATCGTGCGGATGCGGGTGGTTTGGCGTTCGCCGCCGAGCAGGGCATTGCGACGGTGGTGTTGAGTCACAAGGATTTTGCCTCGCGTGAGGCGTATGACGCGGCATTGATGGCGAAAATCGATGCCTACGCGCCGGACTTGGTGATTTTGGCGGGCTTTATGCGGATTTTGACTCCGGCGTTTACGAATCACTACGCGCGGCGGATGTTCAATATTCATCCGTCGATTTTGCCGAATTTTAAAGGTCTGCACACGCATGAGCAGGCGCTCGCAGCAGGCGTGAAAGTACACGGCGCGACGGTACACGGCGTAACGGCTGAGTTGGATCACGGGCCGATTGTGATGCAGTCGAGCGTACCGGTTTTGCCCGACGACACGGCGGACACGCTGGCGGCGCGGGTACTGAAAACCGAGCACGTCATTTATCCGCAGGTGGTGCAGTGGTTCATTGAGGATGGGCTGGTTTGGGATGATGCGGGGATTCGTCTGCATCCGAAACTGGGCGCACCGCCGCAGTGGATCGTCGGGCAATGAATGTTTGAGAATGATTGATCGAGTGGGCAGGTTTGCCCACTGTCTATTTACAGGGTGATGACGAGTCACCGAATTGAGTTGAAAGCGCATGATGAGCGAAATCAAGAAAAAAACGTATAGCAAAAAACCGAGCAAAAAGGAGCGTTTGGCTGCCGAATTGGCACAAAAGCAAGCGAAACAGCAGGAGGAAGCGCGTCTGAAATCCGGCGGAACGTTTGTGCGTGCCGACGGCGTGGCGGTGAGCAATACCGCCTTGGCGGCGCGTCAAAAGGCACTGCAAGCAGCGCTGGCTGAGTCTGCGCAGGTAGAATCGAAATCGGATGCTGCATCTCAATCACGCTCCAGCAATCGCGCCCGCACCAGCAAAAGCGGTAAAACCGACGCCAGCGCAAGTATTTTGAAAATCGCCGCAGCAAGCGATGCGGGCAAACGCTTGGCGCAATGTTTGTGGTGCGCGCAGGTGTTGCTGCTCGATGTGTTGCAATTTGAATCGGCGGCAGACAAGCAAGTTTCGAGCTTTTTGCGCGAGCACAAAGAGTTGGGTGCGCGTGATCGTCACATCGTCGCTGAGACAATTTACGCGATTTTGCGTCATCGTCGGGTGTTCTCGCATTTGGCGCAATCGGGCACGGGTGCGCTCGGTCGCCGACTGGTATTGCTCGGCGTGCACAAAGTGGTGGACATGGACAGTCTGCAAAGCGCCATCGCCGAGGAGGAATTCGCATGGCTGCGCGAAGTGGTGAACGCGCCGGTGGATCAATTGCCGGTAGCAGTGCGCAGCAATCTGCCGGATGAGTGGTTCGAGGCGCTGGTGGCGGCGTATGGCACGGATGAAACCTTGCAACTGACCGAAGCGCTGAATCAGTCGGCGCCGCTGGACATTCGTGTGAACACGATCAAGTCCAACAAGGCCGAAGTGCTGCAAGCCTTTGAACATGCAGGGATTGATGCGATGGCCTGTGAGATGGCGCCGCTGGGTTTGCGTTTGCTGAAAAAACCGGCGTTGCAAAAACTCGATGTATTCACCTCAGGCGCGATCGAGGTGCAGGATGAGGGCAGTCAGTTGTTGACCCATCTGCTCGGTGCGAAACGCGGCGAGATGGTGGCAGATTTTTGCGCGGGCGCGGGTGGGAAAACGCTGGCGATCGGCGCGATGATGCGCAATACGGGGCGACTGTACGCGTTTGACGTGGCAGCGCACCGTTTGGCCAAACTCAAACCGCGCCTGGCGCGTAGCGGTCTGTCCAATGTACAGACCATTGCGATTGAGAGCGAAAAAGATCAAAAAATCAAACGCTTGGCAGGCAAATTTGACCGCGTATTGGTTGATGCGCCATGCAGTGGTTTGGGCACACTGCGTCGCAATCCGGATTTGAAATGGCGTCATGGAGTGGACAGCGTGACGCGATTGACCCAATTGCAGGCGAGTATTTTGGCGAGCGCGTCACGTCTGGTCAAGGATGGCGGCACGCTGGTGTATGCGACGTGCAGCGTATTGCCCGCCGAGAATCAAGAGGTAGTCAATGCGTTTTTGGCCGAACATTCGGATTTTGAGCGGGTGTCAGCGCGTGAGGTTTTAGCCGCGCAAAAAATTGACCTGCCCGAGGATGCCGAGCGCGAGGATTATTTGCAATTGCTGCCGCATTTGCATCGTACCGATGGTTTTTTCGCGGCATACTTGCGTAAAAAATCGGGTCAAAAAGAAAGTAAGAAGGATTGAGCATGCGTTGGAACGCAGCGGGTTATTGGTTGATGGGTTTGGTGCTGGCGGGGGCGGGTTTTGCTGCCGGCGCGACGTGGTACGCGCGTGATGGCCGTACAGCCGACAACGCACCGCATGAGGCGACGATTACCTTAGCGAAAAATGATGCAAAAAGTAATGGCTCGGCTGTGGCGATCGATGATGCCTCTAAAACCGCATCCACGGTAAACACTCCGCCCACACCGGCTGCGGCGCAAGTGAGTGTGCTGTTCAGTCCGCAGGATAATATTCAGCGCACGCTGGTCACGATGATTAATAATGCTCAGCGCAATATCCTCGTGCAGGCATATTTGCTGACCGATGATACCATTGCAAATGCGCTGATCCGTGCGCATCAGCGCGGGGTGAACGTGGAAGTTTTGTTAGACGCGCAGGTGATGAGTGATGCCAAAGGCTCGGATGGCATTCGACTGTATGAGGCGGGCATTCCGGTGCGGCTGGAAACGCGCTATGAAAATGCGCACAATAAAATCATGATTTTTGACCATGACACCACTCAAGCGGCGGTGGTGACAGGCTCGTATAACTACACCTATGGCGCACAGCGTAGCAATGCCGAAAATGTGGTGATCATTCGCCAGTCGCCCGCCACCATCAAGCGCTATGTCGAAAACTGGCGACAGCACGCGCTGGAGTCCGTGGCCTATGCGGGTAATCCGGTGTCATGAGCAATGCTTTGTGTATGTGATGAAACGATTTGAGGAAGTATGACGAAGATTGAGCAAACTTTAGTTGAGCAAGCGCCAGCGGTGGATGGTGTGAGTCAGTTATTGGCGCAAATCACGCCGACGTCTATCTCGGTGACGCTGCTGATTGTGCTGATGGCCTATGGTATTACCGCGTGGGTCAAGCATGTGTTTCGTCAAAAGGATTTGCAGCACAAAGTGCCCAACTGGGTGAGTATTGTGATGCGCATGCTGTTTCCATTGCTGTTGTGGCTGTTTGCCCATGTGGCGATGAGCGTGTATCGCTATCAGGAGCAGTCGGCGCTGTGGTTTGAGTTTTTGGCATGGATGTTCGGCGCATGGTTTGTCGTGCGGCTGTTTTTGTACGTTGTTCGTCGCGCATTGCCTGAGGGCGCGGCGCGTTCGACCATAGAGCGTTCGGCCATGGTGTTTATCTGGGGCATGATGTTCCTCGATTACATTGGCAAGCTGGATCGGATGCTGCGACTGCTCGATAGCTGGCACATGACTTTGGGTAAGGCCAATATCTCGGTGCTGGATGGCTTGACTCTGGTGCTCACTTTGCTGGTGCTGTGGCTGGTGGTGCAATGGCTCTCGCACGAGGTTCAGGATGCGCTGTTGACCCGACCCAATGCGAAGTTGGCTTCGATCGATTTATCGGCTCGCATGGTGTTGGTGCGGTTTCTCAATGGTTTGTTGCTGGTGATTGCGGTCTTGCTCAGTTTGAATGCGGCGGGCATTGATTTGACCATATTGTCGGTATTTGGCGGGGCGCTGGGCGTCGGGATTGGTTTGGGCTTACAAAAAATTGCCAGTAATTATGTGTCCGGCTTTGTGATGTTGCTCGAGCGCGGCATTCGCATCGGTGATTTGGTCACGACTTCGGATGGGACGCGTGGTTTTGTGCGCAGCATCAATGCACGCTACACCCTGATTGAAGGTACCAGTGGCGATGAGGTATTGGTACCGAACGAGAGCCTGATCACCAATAAAGTGGTGAACTGGACTTTGCACAGCAAACAAAATTGGGTCAGTACGCAGATTTTGGTGGTGCGTGACGTGGATCTGGATTTCATCATGACCGAAATCACGCAGGCGGTGATGCGCGTGCCGCGTGTGGCGCAAACACCGCCGCCGAGGGTTTTACTCTCAACGATGAATGAGATGGGCTATTTGCTGGAGATCACTTGGTGGTTGGCTGATCCGGAAAATGGCCGATTGAATTCGATTTCGGATGTCAATTTGGCGGCGTGGCGCGTATTGCGTGAGCATCAGGTGGATTTGTTTGCGGTTAAGGCGCAAGGCGGTCATACAAACGAGCAAAGTCTTTCTCAGGTCTAAATCTTTTCTCTACGTTGCGTTGATTTTTTTACGGCACGGTTTGTAGAGCACAAACCGTGTTTTTTTGACATTCAGCTTGCGGAAGTATGAGCTTTTTGTCGCGCCTTTTGTCGATTTGGGTTTTTTGAAATACGGTACAATGCCAACAACTTAAAGAAAGAAGTAAGCATGGCACAAAAATTATTATTCGGTTTTCATGCGGTACAGGCGCGTTTGCGTGTGGCACCGCGCAGTATGCAGGAAGTCTATGTGGAGCAAAATCGCATGGATAAGCGCATGCAAAACTTCATCGGGATGCTGGCGCAGGCGCGGATTGAGCCGCGCATGGTTGAGCGTCACCGTTTGGATGGCTTGGTCGGGCACGCGCGTCATCAGGGCGTAGCGGCGCTGGTGGATGATATGCCGCTGGCACACAGCTTGGATGATGTGCTGGAAAATTTGTCCGAACCGCCGTTTTTGCTGGTTTTGGATGGTGTGACCGATCCGCATAACCTCGGTGCGTGTTTGCGCGTGGCTGATGCGGCAGGCGTGCATGCGGTGATTGCGCCGAAAGATAAAGCCGTGGGTATCAATGCGACGGTGGCAAAAGTCGCCTCGGGCGCGGCCGAGCATGTGCCGTACATCATGGTGACCAATTTGGCGCGTACCTTGCGTGAAATCAAGGAGTACGACATTTGGGTGGTGGGTACCGACGATCAGGCGGAAAAAAGCTTGTATCAGTCTCAGGTGGCAGGGCCGATTGCGTGGGTCATGGGCGCGGAAGGTGAAGGCATGCGTCGTTTAACGCGTGAGCATTGCGATGAGTTGGTGAATATTCCGATGGCTGGTTCGGTGTCGAGCTTGAATGTATCTGTCGCATCGGGCGTGTGTTTATTTGAAACCGTGCGTCAGCGCGGCTTGGCAAAATAGCCTAAATAGGTATAAATTGGGTAAAATACCGCTGTTTTGATTTTTTTGAAGAAGGAAAGCATCATGCGTTTGGATCCGTTACAGCAAAGTGATGACATTGAAGATCGTCGTGGCTCCTCATCCGGTGGCGGTATTTTGGGGGGTGGCGCCGGTCGTATTGGTATTGGCAGCATGATTTTGGCGGCAGTGGCGTATTTCGTATTTGGCATCAGCCCCACTACGACGTTGAGCACTGTGAGCGCGATCAACAGCGTCACGGGCAGTTCCCAAGCCTCATCAACGGGTACTAAAGGTTTGCGCACGGCGGACGAGCAGGCGGTGTTTGCTTCCAAAGTATTGCAAAGCACCAAAGATGTGTGGAATGAGGCTTTTGGCGGTAAATACCAAGCGCCAGTTATGGTGTTGTATAACGGTCGCACGCAAACGGCCTGCGGTATGGGGCAAGCGGCAGCGGGACCTTTCTACTGCCCAGGCGATCAAAAAATCTATCTGGATTTGTCGTTTTTCAAAGAGTTGGAACAGCAAATGGGCGCCAAAGGCGACTTTGCCCAAGCTTATGTGATTGCGCATGAAGTCGGCCACCATGTCCAATATTTGACCGGTATCGAAGGCAAAGTCAGCTCGATGCGCAGCCGTGTTTCTGAAACGCAGGCCAACGCCTTGTCGGTGCGCATGGAATTGCAGGCCGATTGCTACGCCGGTGTTTGGGCAGCGCGCGCCAATCAGAAACATCAAATTCTGGAAGATGGCGATATTCAAGAGGGCTTGAACGCCGCGCACAAAATCGGTGACGATTATTTGCAGAAAAGTTCGCAAGGCTATGCCGTACCGGATAGCTTCACGCACGGCTCGTCCGAGCAGCGTATGCGCTGGTTCAAACAGGGCTTGCAAAGCGGCGATCCGAATAGCTGCAACACCTTCAGCAATCAAGCGATTTAATCACGATTGATCGTATCATCCGACTTGAATTATTGCCCTTTGCCCTTATGTAGCTTCTACATAGCGCAAAGGGCAAATTGTTTATTGGCATAGGCGGCTACCGGCTGTCGAGCCAATCGTGCCAAAAAGCATTACACTATCACTCGTATCACGGGCTGCTTGACCGCCCAGAGCGCAAAAATAAAGCGTGTGTGAATGATTCACGCACCGTTTGGAGTACATATGTCAGAAAATACCCCTGTTAATCCATCCGTCCCAGCCTCCGAAATCATCGGCGCAGCGCAATATCCATTGCTGCCGTTGCGTGATGTGGTGGTGTTGCCGCATATGGTCGTGCCGCTGTTTGTCGGCCGTGAAAAATCCATCCGCGCGCTGGAAACCGCGATGGAGCGTAATCAAACCGTGGTTTTGGTCGCGCAAAAATTCCCAGAGAACGACAATCCGAAGGCCGAAGACGTGTACCGCATTGGTTGCGTCTCGCGCATCGTGCAGCTGCTCAAATTGCCCGATGGCACGGTCAAAGTACTGGTTGAGGGCAAATCACGCGCTTTGCTGACCAAAGTTTTGGACAATGATAATTTTATGCAGGCTGAGGTTGAAGTGTTGGCTGATACCGACAATGATAACGCCGAGGTTGAAGCTTTGCGTCGCACCGTATTGACGCAGTTCGAGTCCTACATCAAGCTCAACAAAAAAATCCCGATTGAGATTTTGAATTCACTGGCGACGATTGACGATGGTTCGCATTTGGCCGACACCATCATTGCGCATCTGCCGATCAAGCTTGAAATCAAGCAAGAAATGCTCGAATTACGCAGCGTCAAAACCCGCTTGGAAAACGTCCTGCGCCAGCTCGAAGTCGAAATCGACATCCTGCAAGTGGAAAAACGCATCCGTGGCCGTGTCAAGCGCCAAATGGAGAAAAGCCAGCGTGAATACTACCTGAACGAGCAAGTCAAAGCGATTCAAAAAGAGTTGGGTGAAGGCGAAGACGGCGCCGATATGGAAGAGCTGGAGAAAAAAATCCTTGCCGCCAAAATGCCGAAAGAAGCGCAGGACAAAGCCGATTCCGAGTTGAAAAAGCTCAAACTCATGTCCCCCATGTCCGCCGAAGCCGGTGTGGTGCGTACCTACCTCGAAACGCTCGCCTCCATGCCGTGGAAAAAAACCACCAAGGTTAATAAAGACCTCGCGCGTGCGCAAAAAGTACTGGACGAAGACCACTACGGCCTGGAAAAAGTCAAAGAGCGCGTGATCGAATACCTCGCGGTGCAACAGCGCGCCGAGAAAAACAAATCACCGATACTCTGTCTGGTCGGTCCTCCGGGCGTGGGTAAAACCTCGCTGGGGCAGTCCATCGCCCGCGCGACCAATCGCAAATACGTGCGTATGGCGCTCGGTGGTGTGCGTGATGAGGCTGAAATTCGTGGTCACCGCCGCACCTATATTGGCGCATTGCCGGGGCGCATCGTTCAGAGCCTGATTAAAGTGGGCGTGAAAAACCCATTGTTCCTACTCGATGAGATTGACAAAATGGGTCAGGACTTCCGTGGCGATCCGGCCTCGGCGATGCTCGAAGTGCTCGATCCCGAGCAAAACCACACCTTTGCCGATCACTACGTTGAGGTTGATTACGATTTGTCCGACGTGATGTTCCTCGCGACGTCCAACTCGTTCAACATTCCGGGGCCGTTACTCGATCGTATGGAAACCATTCGCCTCTCGGGCTACACCGAGGACGAAAAACTCTCGATCGCGACCAAATACCTGCTGCCCAAACAGATTAAAAACAACGGCTTGCGCACGGGCGAGTTGAGCGTATCGACGGATGCGCTGCGTGACATCATTCGCTACTATACCCGCGAAGCCGGTGTGCGCTCGCTCGAACGCGACATCTCGAAAATCTGCCGAAAGGCCGTGAAAATGATTTTGCTCAATCCGAAGCAGAAAAAAATCAAAGTCGATAGCAGTAATCTCGATAGCTACCTCGGCGTGCGTCGATTCAGCTTCGGCATTGCTGAAACTGAGAATAAAGTCGGCCAAGTGACCGGCCTCGCATGGACTGAAGTCGGCGGTGAGCTGCTCACCATCGAAGCGCAAACCATGCCGGGTAAAGGCATCATGACCCGCA